>CAXQOB010000038.1:0-10761 GCA_964225475.1 Candidatus Nitrosopumilus sp.
TACACTGACCGTTACACTCTTTCCCTACACGACGCTCTTCCGATCTCCGACACAACTTGTATGGTATCCCTGACTCCGAAGAAAACTCGGCAACGTGATTCGACCGGCTTCGATCAAGGGTGGCTCATAGGCAGCAATCACCCATTCTTGTAGTCGAGTTCGCCAAGCGTAGCGTCCGGTAAGGAGCCCATAGCGAGTCGGGGAACAAACGGAGGATGGACTGTGTGCGTCGGTAAACGTCCTACCCTGCCTTACCAACCGATCAAGGTGTGGTGTCGCAATTTTATTATTTGGGTAATGGGACTGTATGTCACCAACTCCAAAATCATCTGCCAGAATTACAACGATATTGGGCTGAACAAGCGGACTGGATTGAGCAACTCCGCAAGCTTGTTGGAGGCACGTTGCATAACCAACAAAGAAGATTAGGAATCGAAACATGAGTCACCTACCTGCCGAGTTATCTCTGCCAAAAAACTTTTGCCGAGTCATCTAAAATCCTCCTACAACTAAGCATGAAGAGGCTCGGGGCAACATCCATAAACGCCAATCGATCGCGACCCTACGCTTAATTCCGCAAACCATATCAACGCTTCCCAAGCAAACCTCTACGGTTGCCGGATTAACTCCAATCCGCTGATCATAGTTTCACCGTCTTGGGCCGACAATTCCACCTGCAGATAATCTTGGACCAACACATTTCTGACTGAGTGAACGATGCCTTGCATGTCCGATACAAGTTGCGGCTGCAATTCCGTTCCACCCGATACAGGAATTCCTTGCAGTCGGATCGTTTGCCCCTGCGGGAATTCATTCTTTTGACCCGAGCTTTGGAGTTTGCAAAAGTAAAAGTTAACCTCGTAATTCCCGGGTTTCAAATCGCGAATGATCAGCGACTGCAATCCCTTCACAGCGGACCCACTTACCCACGGGAAGGGATCGTCTGGATTGATAAACAAGCTATGACGATAGATCGACGAGAGTGTCCCTTGACTTTCAACTCGAACGCCCGGTGAGGGACCTCCGACAGACGGATAATCCAGCCACAGCGTGCCCGCCCGAGTCATTCGATCTCCTGGTGCTCCGAAATTGATCCCAAGACGTTGTAGACTACCCGGCGCGATTTCAGATTTCCCCCACGATGACCACTGCTCAAAACGCTCCGGCATCGCAACCAGTGACATGGCAGTTGGTAACGGATAGCTGCAAGTGCAACCTTCATAGAAGTAAGGAACATTCAGAATTCCGCCAGAGGGAATAATACTGTTGGTACAACCACTTCGAGGACCACTGAGAAACACCGTCCCACTTTCAATTGTTTTGTCGTAGAAAGCCGCCGTGCCACTACGCAAGGTATAGAACGCCCCATAATCAACACCACCATCACAGCCATAGGTTTTCGGGAAGACGCGAGTCTCGCTCACACCCGTTAATGGATTAATCCGCTGACCAGCAACACGCGGGGTTGATTTAGAGGAGAACGGCTCTCCGGTTGGACGATATTGACTTGGCTCAAGCGTCTCCGGGGAGCTGATCTCTAATAACCCCCTCAACTCCACCCGCTCGGATTCCTTCAAAACGCGACCCGTATAAATATCGGACAAGACGACAGGCAGAAGGGGATAATCAATCTTGTAGTTGCCAGTGTTCCTCGGCTTCGTCCAGTCCTTGGGACGCGAGATCATGGTTCCGCGGTCAAATACTGGCTGCGGCGATCGCTTGAAATGAGCCAAGGTATCGTCGAACCAAAGCACGCCCAAGGGAAATCGAACCAATTCATCATCGCTCGCGGTGAAACCTCCCTTGTACTCGGTAGACCCGGGCAGTGCCCCCTCGCGTCGAATGACAACCAATTCCGACTCTGCGGAATGATCGATTGCAAAACCTCCCGGATCGAGCACGTCAAGCTCACTCTGTCTCGGTGACCTTCCCCCCACGCTGACACCTCCGTAGGGGCGAAGGCACTGCAGGAATCTCACCAGATCGCCCCCCTGATTTTCAGACGTCATTACGGTGGCGATATAGGGTGGTGTCTCCAGTTCACTCAAATCGACCTCATGGACGACAACGCGTTGCCCGTAGAGCCCCGAAGCGTCCCACCTTGCACGTAATTCCGCGACAAGCCCCGGATCGTCATCAAACGCAATGACATGAAAGTTAGTTCCGTCAATTAAAGCGTCTACCAAATCCCCGTTCTGCAACCCAATCACTAACGCAATCCCATGCGTGCTAGCCACGCGCTCAACGATCCGAGAGGCCGATGCCTTCGCCTCGATGGGTATTGATGGCTTGATGAGTTGCCGACTCCAAACGACAGGCTTCCCTTCTGAAACATCCGAGGCTCCGCCAAAACAGAGCAGCTCCCCCTCCCGCGTCGTTACGTAAAGGTGGTTGTCAGCCACCGCCATGGAATGCACGACTCCTTCAATTGGGACAGGAGGGTCATCAAATTCCAGGACCCTCTCCCCTTTGCGAATCATACGACTCAAGCCTGGCTTCCCACCGTCGCCGCTCCTTAACCCATCCTCGTGAACCTGTCGATTAACCACCTCATCAAACGTCAACTTGCCACGTCTTACGGCTCGGGCATCATCAAGATCAATCGCTGCAAACCATCCACCCGGATAACGACCTGCACTAGGTAATTCAAAACTGACTAATTCACCCGTATCTCGTTTTACTCGAGCGGGATAGGCATTGGAGCACGGGACGATCAGCTCATCTTCCTCAATTAACAAATAACCTTGAGGAGCGAGCCCACCAATTGCCTCCGTATTGTGCGGCTGAGTCCCATACATGTAGCCCATGCGATCATTGCGCCACAGAACCTTACCCGATTCCATCTCCATCGCATAAACAAAAACACCCTCGAACGGCCAAACGCCCGCTGCAAAATAAACCACTCCGTCCTCAACAACAGGGCCACCCCGAATCGGCCACACGGAAATCAAGCGTCGATTACCAAGCAATCGTCTTCCGCTTGGCACCGCACGATGCTTCCAGCGCAAACGTCCGGAGCTCACCTCGACGCAATAAAGGTATCCATCATCCGATCCGAAGCAGGCGAGGCCACCGTCGATGGCCGGCGCGAGACGCACAGGACCATTGGTGTAAAACGTCCACATTGACTCGCCAGTTCGCGAGTTAAACGCCATCACGGAGTCTGTTAGAGATGAAGCCAACAAGACAGTCTCATTGACGATGACTGGTTCATAGCCAGCATCAAATTGAAGCCTTTCATCTTGAAACGCTGGCGTGAGCGCCGGTAAGCGTCGGCTCCATACCAAGGTCAACTCCTCGGGCAAATCGCTCTCTACCACGCCACGACGCCCCGAATCACTCCGGTACATCGGCCAATCAGCACTCGACACTAACCCGTAATTTCCAGCCATGCCTGCGATGCATGACACAAAACAGGAAAACAACAACTTTTTATGTAACATTGAAACGGGCCGATCCCTTGCTCTGCTTAAGTTGGAACGGAACGTGAACAGCGGTAAAGCATCCCTACCGACACGATTTTGGCGAAACCTAACAACGACCAATTAAATAATTTCAAACGCCGAGTCGTCTCTGCAGCAAATTCTAACGTCGCTCGCATGCGAGTTGTGCCGGTGACTCAAAATGAACACCAACTTTTCATGCCTCAAAACTGACAGCGGACTGATTCTCAGGTAAACACGCCGACACAAGGATGGCTTACTTTCCCGACGTCTATCGCAAAACAGATCCACCAACGGGCCTGCTTTAAGGGAAATACCAGCCTACAATCGGGGTGAGTTTGTGTTGAGGATGGAAATCATTGTTGGCGAATGAGGCGGTTTCCTTGTATTATTAAAGAGCCGAATTTGGACATTGAGTTGAATGCGTCGTTCATTCGAACGCGACCACTCCACACTCCACGAGCGATGTGACAATGAGCTTGAATATCAGGACCTACTAAAAGAAATGACCAATAAGATATTCGGTGCAGTAGGTTATCGCGTTTTCCTATTGATTTGCTTTCTCAGCTGCGGGAACGCGCAAAGCTGTGCGAATCCTCTCTCTAACAACTTGTCCTCGGAAGATGATCCAACTGCCCTGCAAGAGCAGGCGACATCGGTACTGGGTAAGTATTGCGTTTCCTGTCACGGCCTGAAAAAGCAGGAGGGCGAGGTACGGCTAAACGCACTCGAAACCATCGATGCAGTGCCTCGGCAAGCCCTCTACGGCACCATACAAGAAGTAACAAAACTTGAGCAAATGCCGCCAAAGGAAGCTGAGCAACCAACACCCGAAGAACGCCAGATCCTCCTCCGTTGGTTGAATAGCCAACTCACTGGCAAAGCGTCAAAGGCGCTTGCTGAAAAACTTCAACGGTTCGAATATGGAAATGTCGTGGATCATGACCAGCTTTTCTCAGGTCAGCACGCCAGCCTGCCGGGCTACACGCACGACCGACGTTGGCTCATCAGCGAATTCATTTTCAACGAAAAAGTCAACCGTCTTCTTGATTACCAACCTACCCGAACCGTCTACGGAATCACACAGACCATTCAAGGAGATAGCGGTGTTCACTGGAGTCCCAAAACTGAACGCGGGAATAAGTTTCGACGCACCATTACCAACCCTTACCTGCTACAGCCCACCATCGGCGTTCGTTACGGCTCGCAACCTCGATTAACAACCGGACATTTGCTGACCATGGTTGGCAACGCAAAACGCATCGCAGATCACATGATTTCGGAAGAGACCATGCGATCCCAATACCCGGCGATGTATGCATTGATGAAACCTGAATTCGATCAGCAAGCCCTCCTTCGCAATAGGCTTGATTTCCTAACAACCTTTTCTTTCATGGAGACATTACTGAAGGAAATCTACGGAAAGGAGCATGAGAAACTTCAACCGAGATTGACGAGGATCGTTGCCCCGTATCCGGGTCCACCTAGGCACTCCACCGCTGGAATTCAATCGCGTCAGGACAATCTCGAATTTCTAGATCGTTTCGACAAAGAAGATACACGTGCGATCCTCGAGGGAATTGCTCGCTACACGCAATCAGACTTCGATTTTCAGGAGGACAAAAGCCGATCACAAGCGAATCAAAAAGGCGAACATGTCTGGTCACCGTATACAAAGAAAAACCGCACGGACTTTGATCGGATCATCCTACAATGTGAACAAGATTGGTTTGTGCAAGGCGTTTCTGAATATCGTATCAAAAACCGAATTGTTACGATGAAGTTAGTCTACGACACATGGGACATGAACCGTCTGTACTCCCATATCCAGAAGGGGAATTTCGCAGCACCCAAATACGCGCCGCTCAGTGAATCAGAGATGAATCAATTGTCGCAGACAATCAAGAGGCATCGCCGTAAGGGGGATCGGCATCAACAGATCATCGAAAAGTGTCTCGTCGATTGGACCGCCTCGTTCAAAACCGCAAGCGCCGCCAATGCTACGTCTTCCGAATTAATGAAGCAACAATTGATGGTCGAACTCTATGAGAGAGTTTATGAGAGAAAACCGACCGATGCTGAAGTTGCCGACGGACTGACACAGCTTGAGCTTTACACCACGAGGCTAGGCCTCCAGCCATCGATTGGCAAGTTAATCGAATCAATGATCCTGAGCACCGAGCTGTCATACCGCAGTGAATTTGGTATCGGTGTTGCTGATGAACACGGGCGGCGCATGATGCCGCCGCGCGATGCGAGTTATGCAATCTCTTACGCGCTAACCGACTCCAGCCCAGATACCGAGCTGGTTGCCGCAGCTAACTCAGGAAAACTCCTGACCCGTCAGGATTATGAACGAGAAGTTCGCCGAATGCTTGCTCGGCGCGATCAATGGTGCATCATTGACGAAAGCGTCCAGGCGGCGAACCTCAACGCGAGTATCACGAACCAGCCTATCCGAAAGCTGAGGTTCTTCCGTGAGTTTTTCGGCTACCCAAAAGCGATTGAAGTCTTCAAAGATGACTCTCGTTTTGGTGCAGGTCGACACGAACAAGCCGTCAGTCGCTTGATTGACGAGGCGGACATGCTTGTGGAACACATCCTTGAAAAAGATCAGCATGTCTTTGAGGAACTACTGACGACCGATAAGTTTTTTGTCTATCACTCAGGTGATAACCAAGAGATGAAGGCCGGGTCAGATCAGCTAAAAGCAGTTTACGATCATTTCAAGGATTTGGACTGGGAGGCTTGGGAACCCGAAGACATTGCGTCCCACAAAGAGTTCATGATGACAATTTGGGAGTTCCAGCGAGCACGCGACAAAGACGACAAGTCTCTGCTAACAACGCTCAAGAGAATCATGCCTTCACTTGAACTTCATTTTAGCGGCGGACAAAACAGCGGCATGCCGTACATGAAAATGGCCATGGGCTTTTGGCATGGCGGGAACGTGCTTGGACGGACCGGGCAACAGATGCGAGGGGAACAGGTAGCATCGTACTGGAACCTAGACTGGAAAACCTGGGACTACCCTACAACGCAGCCCGCAAAAATCCCCAATCGTAAGGGCATGCTGACCCATCCGGCTTGGTTGATCGCGCACGCTCAAAATCTGGAGACCGATCCCATTCATCGTGGGAAATGGATTCGAGAGAAACTCCTAGCGGGAACCATTCCGGACGTGCCGATCACTGTGGACGCGGTCATTCCACCGGATCCACACAAGACGCTTCGGCAACGAATGGAAAACCGAACAGGTGATGCCTATTGTTGGCGATGCCATCAGAAAATGGACCCACTTGGTTTTCCGCTCGAAAGCTATGATGACTTTGGCCGCTTTAGAACCAGAGAAAACCTTGAGGATCCAGAAAACCTCATCAAGGAAGCAACCCGAGGGGAAACCAATGAATTCGGTGCATCGCTGGCAACGTACAAAACGTTAGCGGTCGATCCTCGCGGTATCTTGGAGGGAACGGGGGATCCGGCTCTGGACGGCGAAGTGAAAGATGCTTTTGACCTCATCAGTCGGCTCAGCAAATCCGATCGGGTCCGTCAATCAATCATTCGGCATTCATTTCGTTTCTTTCTCGGCCGCAATGAGACACTCTCGGACTCCAAAACCCTGATGGATGCCGAGAAAGCCTACCTGGAAAGCAACGGCAGTTTCAACGAAGTTATCGTTTCTCTGCTAACCTCTGATTCCTTTATCTATCGCAAAAACAACAAAGCGGAATAGGCCCTGTTGATCAATCGACGAGAGCTCCTGAAGACCACAGCGATGGGCACCACAAGCCTTGCGCTCACACCGTCTTTCAATCCGGTTAACGGAGCGAATCGGTCCGAGGCAGGCACAACACCTCACCGTTTTATTTTTATTCGCAAATCCAACGGGAACCTACCGAAGCAGTTCGGACTCAATTCGTTTTCATCGGACGAACTCAAGAAGCACGATGATAAGGAAGCTTTCGAGCTCGACCTGGAAAAGCACGAACTCCCTGAGTGGCTCAGGACACTGGACGCACACAAAGAAAACATGACCATGCTGCATGGCATTTCCATGTCAGTCAGCGGAGGCGGACACTACTCCTACTCGGGTTGCATGGGTGCTTATAAAGCAGGACGTGACATCCTTAATAACATTAAATGGGCAACCATCGATTTTGAGCTTGCCAAGCTCTTCCCCTCCCCATTCGGACACGTCGAAATGTCACTCGCCGTACCGCACGGTCGCGATCACCGAACAGGTATTGTCTCAGGGTACTCGGCTCCCGCTGCGAAGCAACGCAACTATTGCTATGCGGACCCAATGACCGCTCATCAAGAACTCTTCAAATCCGTTACCAATACGGGCGAGGCCGAGTCGGACAATGCGTTACTCGACTACGTGCAGGAACAAGAAAAACGTCGTCTGACCGGTCTCGATGGCGAAGAACGTCTTAAGATTAGCGATCAAGTGGACTCACTGCAGTCGATTCGAGACCGCAACCAGAAGGTTGCATCACTTGGCGACAAGATCAAGCAATACCTACCCGCCATTGACCCAATTCACCAAGAGGGCGGACCGGATGCAACCTTACCGCAAAAACAAGCAGCCTTTACTGACGTAATCATCGGAGCCCTTGCATCAGGCCTGACCAACGTCGTCACCTACACGATTGACGACCTCGGAACCAATATCACCTCGCTGCCAGAGAATCGCACCAAGACCAGCATTCATCAAATTGGGCACGGCGGGCAAATCGCGGGTGCAGAAGAGATGAGAAACGCCATCAAAACTCATCACATGAAACAGGTGGAAACGCTGGTGAATTCGCTGAAGTCAATTCCGGAAAACAACGGAACAATGTTTGATAACACAACGATTATCTATATGCCAGAAACGGGTGCAGGTCACCACGGGCCAGACACCGAAGCACCGATGGTAATCCTTAGTGGAAAGAATTCAAAGCTGGACATTGCAGGTCGCTATATTCGCCTTCCATTCCATGGAACGAAAGGGCATAAAACACTTAGCAACTGGTACACAACGCTTCTCAACGCGTACGGGAATCCCATCGATCACTACGGTGATCTGGATTTGACGATGCAACGTAATCGGCTTGACCAGAAGGGTGCAATCGACCGATTCCTGGCCTAAGCAAAGCAGGCAGTTCCCATCTACTTGCCACCCATTGTGCTGACCTCCGAATTCACAAACAAGGTCGAGCAGCAACATGACAGCAGTCAAGACACTTCACTGACCCCGTCGAGAACTACAACGACGCCTTGGTTCAGCGCACTCAACGCGTCTAAGTGAGTTGTTTCGCACCAGCGAATGGCGACGCATCTAGCACTTGACCGAATCCCAAGATCATTTGTCGAAAGCGGGAAATCATCTTTGTGTTCGAATATCTTTGAAGGGTTCTCATTTATTTACGCTAAAAAATCGGCAACAATGTGTCGGTAAGCGAATCTTTACTTGCGAGGTGAAGGTTCATACGCAGTCCGTCACGCTAATGCAGCAGTTTTCAAATGGTTCTCAAGAAGAAACGAATCCCCTTCAAAGTTTACATTTCATCCTTGATGGTATGCCTTTTCATCGCCACTCTGGCCCTGAACGCGTCAGGCCAACAGATAAAGTATGAAGACCGAGTCGGTTCCAACAGGGACTTCGACATCTGCGAGGATTTTCGCTTCAAACGCATCACACGGCTGGTTTCCGAAGGTAAACTTTCCGAGCAACAGGGTTACAAAATCTGGAAGCGTGAGCAATCGAACAAGGCCGCAGTGACTCAGGTACTTGGGGAGGCCATTGAGGCCAAGGAACTGACACAAGATCAAGTAGATCGATTACTACCCCTTCTTGACCTTCCAATGCGTTATGCAGACAGTCGACACGGTAGATTCGGACAACCCAAGGATCTCGTGAAGGGCCATTTTCGTAGTGGTGAAGTCAGTGCCGAAAACCGAGCAGCGATCTACAAAAGACTATCGGCATCCAACGAGAGAGGAGAGATCTACGATTACGATGTTGCATCGATCATGAAACAACTTTATTCGGGTTTCGATGAGGGCAAAGCAACCATTGAAGAGATCGCGGTTTATCGCGGTGCGCTTAACCCACGTATTGCACAGAGTGGATCCGAGGCCAGGGTCTTACAAATGGCAAGAAGCCAACGAAGCCAAGCAACTGGCAACCGGTATGAAGCAACTACCTTGAAGATCACAAAACCATCCGAATGGACCAAAAGCCTTGAGACGCAGATTTTCTCGGGCCCACAACCGGGCGAGAAAGCACTACCTCTGACCGCGACCAGTATACGAGGTGAGGATGCGGGCACGGAGTTCGATCCAACCGTGCTAGCGGGTGAAGGATTGCATATGATGCTTTTCGTTCGTGAGTCTCGTACCTTTGGACGATTCTTAGGACACTTACACCGACAACTCATAGCAATTGAGGAGAGTTCGGGACAGCGATGGACAATGTCAATCCTTGTCTGCACAGATGATGCGAACGAAGCTCAAAAGAGCTTTGCGATACTCGACGAGCGTTACCCGAAGAGCTTAAGCGTAGGTTTGTGTGAAGGCGGCGCTGCAGGCCCTCCAGCCTATGGAATCGATAAAAACTTGACAGCCACCGTCATCGTTGTCCGAGATGGAATCGTCACCCATAACTTCGCTCATTCGGGCAACGAGTTCTACGCACAACCGCACTTTTTGGGCGCCATTGCGGAAGCAATGAAAATCGACCATGACCAACTCCGCCAATTCATCAACGACACACCCGGTGATGCTGCTGCAGCGGCAATGAGACGTAGAAAGTCCGAGCAGAGGTAACGTTAGATGCGAACGAAAATCGCTGCCGCGATACGAATCCCTCTACTGATGCTCCTCGTGCAACCCATGATTGAGCAGGGAACGAGCAGCCTTCTTCATGCTGATGAGCCCAAGAGGGAGAGACCTAGCGGCGTTGTTGATTTTAAGAATGAACTGATCCCGATGTTCACAAAAAGCGGTTGCAACACGGGAAAGTGCCATGGATCTGCTATTGGACGAGGTGAGTTCAAGCTGTCTCTTTATGGGGGAAACCCGAAAGCTGACTACCTTGAAATCAAACACCGATTCCGTGGTAGACGAGTCAATCTGAGTTCCCCGGACTCCAGTCTCATTTACCTCAAGCCGCTCGAATTAATGGAACATGGTGGGGGAAATGTGATTCAAGAAGAAAGCGAACATGCTTTACTTCTAAAAAGGTGGATCGAACAGGGTGCAAAGTACATCGAGAATCGTGTGCTTTCGCACGTAGAGGTCACCCCTCAACGATTTCTTGCCGAGAAGG
>CAXQOB010000039.1:0-10571 GCA_964225475.1 Candidatus Nitrosopumilus sp.
TAAGCCCCGGACAATCCAGACCGACATGAACCCTCACCACAACCATGCTGATGCACAATGACCCCACGCAGGGACTTGACATGCTCCGGAATCCACACCGTGTAATTAACTCCAAAGATTAATTCACCTGGCTTCTCAGAGGCCTCATACCGAACACGGTAGTATGGTGGCTTCGCATCCGGAAAAGTGTCGTAAGGAGCTGTTTGCCCGAACAGGTCACACACACATGTAAACTGCGGCAAGAGTCCGCACAAAAACAGCAACTTGGTCGGTAGTGCAACGGTACTGGTTCTAATCATTTCAATTGCGTAAAAATTGTTGAAGTAAAAGTGTCGCGGAAAATCTCCTCGATTGAAAAAGATTTGCGAGACCCCTAGTGTGTTTTGAGCATCATCACATCATATCACAACGCTTTGTAGTAGCGATTGAGATAGCGAATTAGAAACTAAGTTACGGTATCTGCGTCCCTCTGCGATGCCACGCATGCCTACACTTTCAAGGCACTCTGTGGTGAAGGAACAGTCCTGTAATTTCGAGCAGAATACTGTCGATGCTGGACCTTACTGTTTCGTTTTGAGATTGAGTCCAGCAAAACAGCTCGTACAAATTACTGGACCATCACCGGACGTAATTTGACCACGAATAATTGACGTGCTGTCATGCGGGTCGAGGTTACGAATTGACCGAGGTTGAGGGCTCTTTAGCCAAGTCGATTTTATGATGATGAAGCTCAGTGATTGTCAGTAACCACGACTGCTCTACTATTCATCGAAACATGGGTGGATGCACATCTCGGTCAGCCATATTCTCCAGGAATTGAATTGGATCGTCATTCAGAGTTACTGCGCATCCTGGGCAACAGATATAGACGGATTTTCCACGGACATTGACTTTATAAGGTCCGCCCATCGCATCGAGTGGCTCTTCCATGACTGGACAGACCTTTTGTGCAGCGATATGCACTTGATCACGGGAGTCGACGCGAAAAACCCCGTCAGGCAAAGTCTCCAACGCGTCGGTCATCGACTTTTCAGATGGTTGAATCGGCAGTCGTGGTTCCTCACCGTGATCCATCCCTCCCTTGACGAGTGATAGGTTGACGTAATGAATGGGGTTTGCCTGTATCTTAGGAATGCACCCCTTGCAGCAGAGGAAGAGGGGTTGTTTACCAACGACGAGTTTGACGGGAGGCCCCATGCTACCAAGAGCCATACCCATCACAGGACAGTTTTGCTGCAAGTCTATTAAACTTGAATCCTGAGCTCTTAACTCATCCGCAACCACAACGGGGTTCAACCGTGAGGTCGCCCCGGCATCACGCATTTCCGTAACGCATTCCTCGGAGCAACAGTAAATTAATTTCCCAAAAAGCCGCAGATGAAACGGCTGACCCGAAGGATCGATCAATTGCCCACTGACGGGGCAAAATAGTTGACGGTAAATGGCATCCCTGTGTAGCTCAGCAACAGGTTTCGAAGTAACACCTGATTCGGAATAACTGGCTAATTTTTCTGAAAGTGCATCGCCGATTAATTGCACACGAATATCGATTGACTGATCGGGTAAGACACTGAAACGAAGAGACGAGTACATACCTCCATCACCCATTGGTCGCAGTTCATATCGGTAACGCTTTCCCTGATCAACACGTATTGAAATCGCTCCCACCACGCTGTTGTTAGACAGATCAATTGGCGTACCATTTATGTGATCAGCGTGAACACATACTTCGTCAGATTGCAGGGTGGTACGAAAACTCACCTCACCAATCAGTGTCGACCACTGAACCAACGCGGAGGAAACTTTCTTTGAGGCATGATCCTCAGCATCCGCCAACCCACTATGGAGAAACGAAGCCACTGAGAAACCAAGAAAGAGTTGAACATGCTTAGGGATTAATCGAAACATTGCTCTGCACCACCATGTGACAAATCAAATTCCTTCTATCCAGTGTGTTATTCCCAAACGTATTCATGATCTCTGAGGGATAACACCGGCCCAAATTGTAGGCAATATTGGCAATTGAGAGAATCTCAATCAGCTGTTTGTTAGATGCAAAAAATCATTAACTAAGCTTTAATTTGAATTCCAAATACCAACAGTAGAGCGTTGGTAAAATGAATGACGTGATCGGTTCAACTAACATTCCGCCAAAAACGGGAATAGCCATCGCTCGGGCCACATCTGCCCCTTTGCCTGTTGCGATCAGAATAGGCACAAGAGCAATCAGAGTCGTCAGGGTGGTCATCACACACGGCCTAATACGCTTGAGACCTGCCTGATAAATGAGTTCACGAATTCCGTCGCGATCCCAATTTGCACTCGAAATGGGTGGTGACTCTTTCAGTTTTTGACGAATATACGTTGCCATCAAAACACCATCGTCAACCGCTAATCCAAACAAGGCAATAAAACCAACCCAAACAGCTGTATTCAGTTGAACATCCATTAGAGCCACCAAGATCAGTCCCCCGGCGAACGCAACAGGTATACCGCTGAAAACAGCAAGTGAAATTGAAAGGTCACGAAATTGCAGATAAATCAAACCCAAGTTAATTGCGATGACTAATGGAATGATCCATTTTAAACGCTGATTAGCCTCGACTTGATTACGAAAACTGCCAACTGCCTCAAGCGAATAACCCGGCGGTAAACTCAAATGCTCTGAATCGGATGAATCCAAGCCTTGTGCGGCACGGAGTTGATTTTCAACCGACTCCACTGTTTCAAGGTCACCTATCTTCTGATTGGACATGAAACTCACATGCGCAACCAATCGAGCATTCTCGCTGTTGATGACGCCGGGCCCCCAAGTGGTTTCCATTCTCGTAATTTCGCCTAACGGTATCGTGGAACCTTCTGGCGTCACGACAGGCAAACGTTCCAATTGCTCGATGCGTTCACGTAAATCACGCGGATACCTAATCCGAACAGGATAGCGTTCGCGACCCTCGACAGTAGAAATTAGATTGGTCCCTCCCAAAGCTGTCTCAATCACCTCATTGACCATTGCAATGGTCATTCCGAATCGCGATGCAGCATCTCGATCGACGGAGAATTCAATGTAGGGTTTACCCATAACTAAATCTGGGTTGACGGTTAATGGATCAACGAGCGGATTTTTTTTCAGAGACTTTGCGACCGATAAAGCTGCTTCGCCAAGCTTTCCTAATTCATCCCCGAAAATACGGATAGCCATTGGTGCCTTGATCCCACTCTGCAGCATCACGACCCTTCCCTCGATAGGCTGCAATGCGGAAGCGGGTGTGACACCCGGCAGGGTCGCAACACGATTGATCTCGTCCCAGATTTTGTCCTTGGTAATACCAGCACGCCACTTCGATTTGGGGCGCAACATCACATAGGTCTCAATCATCGCAACGGGTGCTGGATCGAGTGCTGATTCCACTCGTCCAATTTTCCCAAGTACGTTTTCCACTTCGGGAATTTCCCCAATCAAAACATCCTGACTCTGCAGAACTTGCATTGCCTGTGAAAAACTAGCGGCGGGATAAAGCGTTGGCATGTAAAACCAACTTCCCTCATCCAGTGCGATCCAGTCATCACTTTGCAGCCCGCCAAAGAGTTGCTTCCCCTGCTCATAAAACGGCATTTCATTGAGATCCGCGCCCATCACCACCGACACTTGTTCGAGTGGTCGCAACAGCCGTGGCAAACCAAACCAAGCTCCCCAGCCAAAAAAACACAGACACGCCGGGAATGCGAGAACAATCCACTTATTTCGCAAAGCAAAACGTAACCTCGCCGCATACAGCCAATGAATCCAGCGACTTGTTGGTATCTCCTTGATCGGCCGAACACGTTCATTTGCGATGTGCCAACCAACGAGGAAAGATAAGATTGCAATTAGGACCAAAAGAAAAGCACTTGGAATACTCAACCATGTATTAATTGTTTCCAGCCAGAAAATCTGAACGGTTCCGACTGTAAGAATCGAGCATGCGATTGCAATTCCTAGTGACTCTTGCTTTGCACGCTTTTGTGTTCGCATCAGCAATTGGGATAGAGCTGGCACCATTGTTATGGCAGCGAGTAAAGATGCTCCAATCGCAAATGACTTCGTGTAGGCAAGCGGGGTGAATAATCGAGCATCTCGTCCCGTAAGGAAGAAAACAGGCAAGAAACTAATCATGGTAGTTGCAACCGCGGTTACGACAGCGGGAGCAACCTCAGTCGCAGCTTCAGCGATCGACTCCTTCCGACGATATTCGCTACCGTGGTCTCTTGAAGACTGCTGAGAATTTGACTCATCTGATGCGAGGCGCCCATAAATATTTTCCGCCAAGATAATAGACATATCCACCATCGTGCCGATCGCAATACCAATTCCCGCAAGAGACATGATGTTCGAATCGACTCCAAACGAACGCATTGCGGCAAACGAGATCAGAACACCGAGCGGCAGGCAGAACGCAACCACAAGGCTACCGCGAATGTGCAGCAAGAATAGTAAAACCACAACAACCGTCATGATGATTTCGTCACGCAAGACTTTCGTGAGAGTCTGCACCGTTTCATTAATCAAGCCTGTACGGTCATAGATTGCTCGGATTTTGACACCTTCAAGTGACGGCTGAATTTGAGAAATTTTTTCCCTCACTCGCTGAATCACCGCACGTGGGTTTTCGCCGTGCTTCATGACAACGACCCCGCCAACCGCCTCGACGCCATTAAAGTCGAGAGCGCCGCGACGGAAATCAGGGCCAACCTGCACGCGCCCAATGTCTCTTATCCGAATCGGTATCCCGTCTCGCTGCTTAACAACAGTGTTCTCGATATCCTCGATAGCTTGCCCCGGATCACCCTCGCTACCGATGAAGCCTTTCCCTCGAACAACGAATTCCATGCCCGTTGACTCGATCGTCTTTGCACCGACATCAACACTAGAAGCTCGCACCGCGCTGATCACGACATCCAGAGTCAGTGAATGGTAGCGCAACCGGTCAGGATCCACTTCTACCTGATACTGACGGACGTATCCTCCAATTGAAGCAACCTCGCTGACACCTCGCACAGCTTGCAATTCATACTTGATGATAAAGTCCTGCAAGCTCCGAAGCTCAGCGAGACTTTGCCCCTTACTTGACGGCTCAAGAACGTAATAGAAGATCTGCCCTAAAGCGGTGGCATCAGGCCCCAATCGAGGCGTCACACCATTGGGTAGTTGTGGAGCAGCAGAGCCAAGCTGCTCAGCAACGCGACTTCTCGCCCAATAAAAATCTGTCTTATCAGTAAAAGTAATTTGGACAAAACTGTAACCGAACATACTCTTACCACGTACCGACTGAGCTCCTGGCACTGAGGAAAGCGTCACACTCAATGGGTAAGTGATTTGATCTTCGATGTCTTTGGGGGAGCGTCCAGGCCATGGAGTGAGTACGATGACCTGGTTTTCACCGACGTTCGGAATCGCGTCAATTGGTATCGCACGATAGCTGAAGAAACCATAAACCGATGCCCCAATGGCAACGGCAAGAGCAAGCCACGGTTCACGAACACAGAAACGAATCAAACCGCGTAAGATCATGGCGCGTCCTCATCCTGCTCGGTTCCTGACCCGAAAGCATTAATCGATAGGTCACGTACCAGATCTCCACACTCAAGCATTTTGCTGCCCCAATATGGATTTTTTTTATCGCCCGCTGACTGCAGCCAATCACCACCGTACCCTGGAACCATCGTACAGTGATAATGCACCAAGGATTTAGCTGTTTCAGGGCCACGAATTTCAGTAGCAACACGAAGAAAGCTATGACTAACAGAACGAAAATCCTTTCTCCAGTCCTCAATCGAACCCCCGAGCCTAGAAACTGATTGGCGAGCAGTTGAAAGATACGATAGTGCTCGCTTTGGAATCTCTGCCTCCTTCTCCAATCTAGCCAACCCATCCAACAAAGTATTTTGAGTAATCGCATTGGGTGCAGCATCAGAGGCTAATGCTGTCTGCATGTTGAAATACAGTTGATAAATACGATCAATCTGATCTCCAACATCGCCGTCAAAAACTAACGGAACAGTCACAGGGAGCGATAATGGTTGATTAGAAAAAGCGGGTGCTCGGTCAGGGTCAATTAATGACGGGTTACCGCTTAGTTGCATCTGAGAATCAATCAGAAAATTTCCGTTCAAGGCTACCGTTTCCTCGCTGGCAATCCCAGCAGCAATCACCGCTCGATCCCTCGTGATTTCTCCAACGGTGACCTGTCGGATCTCGAAACGACCCGGATCCGTTTCAACGTAGACGACAGCATGACTGCCGGCGATCAGCAATGCGTCGCGTGGTACGGTGATCACCGCCTGATTTGGCACAGGTTCATTTGCAAAACCTAGATCTGAGGTGGGAATCAGATCCATACCACATAGGTGACACACCCCCGGCGTATCACGAATTAACTGGGGATGCATCGGACTGATGTATTTTCCTGCCAACTCTGGATCGTAGACCTGATCCAATGGGATTGCTGGCACAGTCACTCTTGCCGTTGCCAAATCTCCCGGTCTCAAGTCACCTTCTAGGTTCAATACTTCAACTCGTACTCGAACGGTTCTTGTTTTTGGATCAACGGTTGGTGCGATAAACGCGACTCGCCCGGTGAAGACCTCATCCTTGATGGACTGAATCTCCGCTTCCACGATCTGTCCGAATCTAACCAGAGCTGCATCATCTGGGAATAAATCCAATACCAACCAAACTGTCTTCAGATCTGCAACTCGAAAGATGGGTTGACCGGCCGTTACATAGTCACCCTCAACCATTGTTTTCTCGATAACTGTACCATCCTGAGGTGACTTCAGTTCAATACGTGATTTTGGTTCACGACTCTCTCGTAGCTCTTGAATCTGAGAATCCGTCATTCCAAGTTCGATCAGCTTCTCCTCCGCAATCGCTGAAAGACGGCGATCAGGCTCAAGTACGGAGTCAAGGATAGTTTCATTCAAGCCTGTCACATACTCAGTCTGTGCTGTAAAGATCTGAGGGCTGTAAATAAGCGCCAGATTATCCCCCTTGGCCACTTTGACACCCAAGTAATTGGCGTACAGAGCTTCGATGCGCCCATCCGCATGGGCAGAGATCGTCGACAATCGACTTTCATCAAACTCGATCGTCCCCACGGATTTGATTGTCCGTTTTAATTCCTCAGTCCTCGCCACCGCGGTCGTAATTCCGGCAACCCTTCTCGCGTGAGCATCCACGCTGATTGAAATTCCATCATTGGATACCGAACTCGATGCAACGACCAATTCCATCGCGCAGACTGGGCAACGACCCGACTTAGAAGTTGGTGGTGTACACATCATCGGACAAATGTACCGCTGTGGTGCTTCGTTTTTACCGAGAAGAGAATCATCACCGTTGCCCTGAGAGCTCAGCCAACCGCTCCGCTGAGCTATCCCAACACAGAAAAGCAGTGCGAGGAACGCAGCCATTACGATCGCGGTTTTACCGACAAAATCAAACAACGAGAGCAACACTGATCGAAATGAGACCATCGGCTGGGTGCCTTTTGTTTCTCGAGGGGACTCGAGGACTTTCTCTTCAGATTCCGAAAGCATTTGATCCGTTGTCTTTCCAGCTATCTGTGTTTCTTTTGTGGATGGCGATAATTTCTTTTTTGCCATAGTGTTGGCCTCAACAAACAAGGTGATGGTTGTCGTAATCAAAAAAAGAAGATCGCCCGCAAGATCAAACGTCAAACCGCAGCAACAGGGTTCAGCGAATCATTCTCATTGTTAGGATCGAATGCAGAAACTTCATGAAGAAGTGGCTACCATGCGATTAACGTAAGAACCGTCGGACTCAATAAAATTATTCCGTTAGATAGAAAGTGCATCATCGAAAATGATTCAACTCGCTCCGCAGAGGGCGCAATGACTCTCGATGTGAATTACGCAAGACGAAATCTCGGCACCTCTATCGCAATGACCTAGAGTCGCCAAACAGACAAATGTCTTTGTGTTAGAAGGTCGAGAAAAGGAGGCGATGGCAACTCGGCCAGTGACGAGGCACCAAGGCATAAGCATTTGTTCGAACTCAATGTGTGAGCCAAACTGACAAAAGACCGCTTATTGGAGATGCGGTCTACAGGCCGAAAGAGATAGCCGTTCTGCGGCGAAGCAACACAATTGCACTCCCGCTCCACCAGCTTGGCGGGGCGTGCGTGTGACGCCGACGGGGCCAGTTGCGTCCCTTTGATGAATAAATGTGAACGACGAGTCGACCCACAGCAGGGATGAACGACTGCCGCAATGGCTTTAGGAGCTGAATCTTTCGCGAGCTCCTTTTTACCTGGTACCTTGGAGCAACAGCCTTTGCTTTTGACCCTGCGTGCTTTGTAGCAACAGCCCCTGGCAAGATTTCCCCTGCTGGAACTCACTTTCAATGGTAAAGGCGCACAACAACAACTGGGGCCAATAGCTCGGTCCAAAGAAGCGGCCCAGAGCATTTCCCCAAAGAGTGAATGGCTGATCATTACAACGATCAGACAAAGTTTGACGGCAATATGCGATGAAACGAAGTTCAGCATCGTGTCGGTCCGATAAAAGTTAAGGCTGATTCAGTATAGCCCGCAAATACAAAATCCACCCTCTTTTAAAAATATTGGTGGAAAAAAGGCTGACATTCATGGACGTTTTTGCGAAGCCGAAGGAGTATCCCGGCACACCACTTTCCGAGTTTTATCGGTGCGTGATTCGTAGTCGCGGTTTCGCCATCATCGTGGTGATCATCGGATTGCCGCTTTTTGGCTGCCAGACTTCTCCATCTCGGAGACCATCTACTGCTGGCCAACACACCCAACGCTCAAGACAGATTGCCTCGGCTCCACAGATTGCCTCCAGTCCTCTGATTCCCTCTAGTTCTCTGAGCAGCCCCACGGGTTCGTTCCCACCAAGATCAAATAATCATCGATCCACAATCGTGTCAGATGGTAGCACCGCACCCACCGCGAAGAAGTCGATTATTGAGTTGGCCAATCCTATTCGCGGTAGCGACGAGCGATCTAACAATCCATACCAGCATGAAAGTGGGTTGGTTACGGCAAAAGTTCAGTTAGTTTCACAATCTTCTCAGAACGATTCTGCAGGCCAAACTCGTCACAGTCTCGAATCAAAAAGATCGACTGAGAGTCAATTGATTGCCCAGCAAAGCCCCACGGGCCACAAGCATGAGAACAGCTCGCCCGCCAAGACTTTGGTCATTGCGGCCAAGCCGTTTCAACAACAAGCAATAACACCACTGAATCCGACCGTCTCCGTCTCGATTCTTGTTGAAAAAACGTTAGCCAACCACCCTGACATCAAAGCCTCAGAGCACCAAATCCAAGCTGCTCGCGATCGCATTCCACAAGCCAATGCACTCCCCGACCCAAGCTTCAACAACACATTCTGGCCAGTTCAAACTCAGGCTCTACAGACGGCAGCAGGTCGCGTTGGAAATCAGATGAGCCTCAATCAAGGTGTTCCCTGGCCAACAAAACGACAGACCAAAGTATCAGTTGCTGAAAAAGACGTCCGCATTAAGATTGCGGAACTTCGGACAATGAAATGCGAACTAACCAAGGAAGTAAAAGTTGCATATTACGATGTCTGGTTGAATCAAGAGTCGCTTGTGATCCTCAAGACGACAAAGCAAGGTCTTGTCGATCTAATCCCAATCATTGAATCGCGAGTTCGAGGCGGTGAATCAAAGCAGGATCTTCTCAGGGCGAGACTTGCGATCGACCAGATTGAGCAACAGATTTCTATTGCAGCAAAGCAGGAGAAACTGGCGAAATCAAAGCTATCCGAACTGACCGGAGAATCACTGAGTCAGCTTCAAGATGTATTCACTGTGCCCTCATCCGAGGGCATTCGTAAAGACATTGAGAAGCTCGTTGATACGGCTACGCAATCTAATCCCGACTTGGCGGAACTTCAGTGGCATCACCAAAAATCAAGAGACCTTGTGCGACTCGCCGATCTTCAAAGGTACCCCGACCTACAGTTTGGCTTGCATTGGGGCCTCGTGTCAGATGATCAGGAAGTATTGAGCGGTATCGCAAATGGCCGAGACATGATTAGCTTTAACGTGGGGACCACATTACCTATTTGGCAAGATAAAATCCGTGGAGCAGGGCGTGAGGCGAAGAATTTATCCTCTAGCGCGGCTCTTAAAATCGACTCGAAACATAAGACAGTCGTTTACGAATTAACATCGCTGGTCGCGTCTGTTGAATCGCTACATCAGCGACGTAAAATATACTCAGACAGCATTCTTCCAAAGCTTCGAGAAATGCTCAAAATAAGCCTCACTGAGTATCGCGGGCAAAAAATCGCTTTCAATGATTTAACGGAGCTCTTTCTCGAACAGCTTCTGATCGAAACTGAATTAATTCGAATCGATGCAGAGCAGGCACAGATTGCAGCTCGTCTGGAGAGGGTCCTTGGTACCCATTTGGTGGACTGAGTCCCTCTTTCGCATTGTGCCAATAATCATGAGTCACTGAACAAACCTGCTGCAAGCGGTTTGTGTTGATCCCTTGTATATCCCGTGACGTCCTCGCGCTGATTCG
>CAXQOB010000040.1:0-15416 GCA_964225475.1 Candidatus Nitrosopumilus sp.
ATCACGCGTCCACTGCAAGAGCCCACCAATCGCACACTCAATCTGACGCAATGAGTGTCATCAGAACGCAGGAGATCTGGCATCTTATCTACATTGATTTATTTGATCCCGACACACCACCGTCTGCAGGTGAATCCGGGTACGGTTTTGAACTAGGCCTTCGCACCTACATTGATCATGCAACAAGCACCGTCAACGAAGGCGGTGGGACCTATCCCAGTGTGTATCGCATTTCCCTTGGAACACCTACCCCGAACTTTGCGGTCAATGCCTCCGATGTCTTTGCGCTCGACCGTGTAACCCCACCACTGCGTCGCCTTAAAAAACTAAGAAGCAACTCTGATTTTAGTTATCAGAGCGATGCAAAATTGTTATCGCTCTTTTCGGATGTGCTAAGAACCGGTGGATGCTCGGCGTTGCACGAAACGATCGAAGCTTTAACCGAGTTTATCGGTGACAAGGCATCGACGAGCGGCTTCGGCTGTTTCTTGCAGGACCAGGGCTAGACCGTCCCTGGGCGATTTCGTTTTCAACAATAAGCCTTCAAGCAATACACCCTTTCGGCATCAATTGACTCGGCCGGTCATCTTACTAGGAACTAAGAATCTGCCGCTAAACCTGAAACCTAGAGCGTGACCCGCTCTCCTTCCTGAGCAACCGCATGCCCCGCCGCGCGCACTCCCTCAAACGCCTTGGAGTTCGCATCCAGCAAGGGATTTGAGTGATTAAGGTGGATGAACCGAACCTTCCCCCTGTTCTTTTCCGAGAGCCCCTTAAATCGCTCGATGCTCTCGACAACGAAGGGATGTGGGATCTCTGACATATCCCTGCCAGGCAATTCATTGACGTCAAAAAAGGTTCCATCAAGGTAGGCAACGTCACAGTCAATAACGAGATCTTCAATGGCGACGTCCCACCTATCCCATTTATCGATGTCTGGAAGAAAAATCACCGATCGCGAAGGTCCTGTGATTCGATAACCCACTGTCTCCGAGTACTCATCACGATGCGGTACTGGGAAAGGAACAACCTTTATCCTCGAATTCAGTCTGACCTCTTGGCCCTCTGCTGTCTTCGTCAATTTGATTTGATTCAGACGAATTAATTGATCCCATGGCCCGTTGGTTTCCAAGAAACTTCGCATTCGCGGCATCGCATAGACCGGCACACCTTCCGCCCCAAGGACCTCACGTCCTAGATGCATCAAACCGGTGTAATGTCCCATGTGGGCGTGGGTCAAAAAAATCCCATTCAGCACCGGGGCTGACTCGAACTGAATCAATTCCTCAAGCATTCGATGCTGAAATTTGAAGTCTGGTGTGCAATCAAGCAACCACCGCTCCTTTGAAACTGGATCAACGATGCCTAGCGAAGACACATGACGTCGCAACTCGGGATCTTGCCATGCTGCACTACAGCAGTTTTTTTTACATCCCACTTGGGGGAAACCGCCATCCTGTGCGACTCCAAGCACAACGGTAAACGGCGCTTGGGAATAACAGTCCCGCGGTCCAGTGAGACAAATCAACCACAGGGACAGAAAGAGCAAGTAACGAAATTGTCTCATCATTTATTCTCTTCTGACTTCCGAAGATGAATCGCCGGATCACCGATCATGACGTAGAGTAAAGAGTTTTGCCTTGGACGCTTATTCTCGCGATCCTCAGTCGTTAAAACGAGGTCCGTGGAGCCATACCCCTTTAATCCCATCAATGCATTCAACAATTCCTGATAGGCCTGTCCAGCGGGTTTTCCAGAAACCAGCGATTCCATCACAGGAAACAGATGCGGAAAGCCGGAGCTCAACCGTTGATGCCCGAACGAAATAATTGCCCCTCGATCAACCGCGGCAATCGAGAACGAATCCCGTTGTTGCTCCACCGTGTAGCCACCAGGAGCTTCTCTCATCGGGGGCAGGTCAGACTCCCAAGGACATGCGCTGAAGCAGGACCCTGACATCACGACCTTTCCTTCTAGGTCATCCGGTAGTCCGTCCACGTCAATACTGCAGGCCATTCCCGGAATACCGTGTCCGTGTAACACCCACAAATTCGCTGATTCCAATTCCCGATCAACAGCAGCCGGGAACGCCTTTAGAAAACCCCCGTCGTCCTCCAGTGTCAGATTCCAGATCTTTTCACCCTTCAGTCGCGGTGCTGAACCAGCGGTTGGGCCGTACACTGCGACGACGGGAACCTTCATGTCATTTGTACTCAGCAGTCTTCGTAAGACTCCGGCCTTCTGCAAAGATCGGGTCTCCGACGCCCTCTGCACCTGACTAATCGCGATGGGTCGAATTGCGTCGACTCCAATCTGCGCCCTGTTTATTGACTGCTTAATCAGACGCTCGAATGAAACCTCGCTTGATGCGACTAGCAAACCAGGCCAAACGTCAATCAATTCATCATCGTCGATTGAAGACAAAAGCGCCCACATGTTTAGCAGCATGCTCTCCGTGAACGTAGCCTTTCGCGGTGCAATCGCCACGTATTTTGCGGATTTAAGTTCAGTCCGTAATCCCTCCCAATCGGCATGATGCAAGTTGAGACCGGAAAGGTCACTCACCTGCAACAAGGTACCGCGATAATGCTCTACAAGTTGCTGCAAAGGATTCAAGTATGCAGAGTTGGTGTGATCCGTTAAGACAAAGTATTGTTCTCCAGTTGGCGCGTGGTCCTCTGTTTTGATGATGTAAGTGGATTGTCGCAACGCATCACCAGATACTCGATCCCCGGGACCCACTCTCGGCAATTGATCCACGGAGGGAATAAAGAATGAGTTCGCTTGCCTCAACAGACTTCCATCTGCCGCAATTCCAAATTTCCTTCGAAACGCAATGACCTCCTTGGCATTAACCGTCCCACTCTGATCAACATCCCAACGTGGGAACTGACGCGCGTAACGACTGCCCGCGACTTCCTTGGAACTCAGCAAACCATCTTGGTCCGCATCAAGATCCGCGAACACCTTTGTAACGGGCGGATGAGGCGCGCGAGCCTGCCCTTGTACCGTTACGCACCCGAGGGTGCACATTAAAGCAGAAGCTACGACACGTTCGAGCATCACTCAGTCCTGTTGAAAAGTTACAACTTGATCATCAAATTCATTAATGAGGCATCAATTAGATCAGAGAGTTTAGCTTTTCGCTCTTAGGTTAACAGCATCCTCGCTCCAAGATGTGACTTGAATTAACAAAATCCAAATCCAGAGAAAGCCTCTCTGTTCACTGACAGCGTCGGAGACGGTCAGAACCATAACCCTGCCATACGATAATAACCTCCCAAACGTCTCTCCGATCACGTTAAACCCCATCGTTCCCCGCATCACACCTTTCCCGGTGATCCTACAGCGTGACCGATCCGCCCTAGTGGTATTTTCAGCTACTGATGTCCTTACGAACTTCGGTGCGTCATTTGCGACACCGTATGTGACTGCCTCTTGCACGACCAACACCCCGCTACCGCCTACCCCCGCTTTGAATCATCCGTTCAAGCTGGAAGGCCCGGTAGAAGGTCACGTCGATACTCATCGCTCAATGCGCTAAGTTTCATTAGCGGCTCACGGTAGTTGGCAGCTGCTTTTTTATCTCCCAACATGACAACTAACCTTTTGACCGTCCAGTCTGGGTTAGGACGATGCAACAAACGAATTGGCTGCCCCGCTTGGATCGTTCCCTCAGCCAGAACACGTGCATACCATCCGGGATTCCCCCTGACCTGCACTTCCTTTGGTAGCTCCTTCAATCCCCAACGCCTTGCAAGCTTCCAACACGGTTGCCTTGGCTGTGAAATCTCTAACGTAACATCACTGACCTGCCATTGATCGCCAATACATACAGAATCCTCGCACAGGTCCTCAACCGTAAGGTTTTCGCCGAACGCCCCGGGCTGAAAATCGATTCCGTCGTAGCGGTTCCTCCATCCTTGGTAATGCTTCACTGCATAGAGAAGCACCGCTTTCTCTTGACCCCCATGGTGTCGCCGATCAACCTGATGATCGCCGACGATTCCGCGTGTCGTAACCTCAACAGAATCATGGATGGCTTCCTTTATAATGGCCGAGGTCCATGCTCCGTTCTCCGTTTGCCGAACCCTTTCGGTTCCACACCCGATGCCATCAAAGGTCCGTGGCTTTCCGATCTGGATTGAATGAACCGATCCGATCACGTGTAGTCCAATCAAAACTGTGTAAAGGAGTTATCTCACCAAAAACCGCGAGGAAGCCAGCCATTGTTCCGGCCTGGGACTCGACTGTATAGATCCAATCTCACCCTTTTTGCGACCATTGCAAATCTCCCTGTCGTGGTCATGTACCAAACAGCAAGAAAAGTGGTGTTTAAAAGTCAGGTCGAGATTCGGTCACGCGCAATGAAGGATCGTTTCGTCTTTCAATACGCCTTTAATAGCGGGCGCATCCCCGCGGGCTGATTAGGGTAACCTTGCGTTCCCGCTTCAAAACTCAGGCAAAAGCTAGACAATGAGCCAGGCTTCGTGGAATACGCTAAACTCTTGACATACCGTTACCCTCTTTCTCCTCTCGGTGATTCGAATGAGAAATACCAGTTTCGCCACTAAAATCACAGCTGCCCTGATCTTCACTTACTTGTCCGCAGTTATTTTTCCCGGCGCATTGTTGAATGCCCAAACCGTCGGTCAGAAAGGCTTGGCGGGGAATCGATTGAATTATCTCGATGAACCCTGCAACCCCTATTACGTAAGTCAATCATTCCCGAAGCTCACAACCCCACAGTGGTATGGCGAAGAGGGCGTTGAGGCAGTTGTGATCTTTGCCATCGACGATATGCGAGATACACGACGGTACGAAGAATACCTAAGACCAATCATCGAGAAACTGAAAGAGATTGATGGAAGGGGGCCGGTCAGCATCATGACGAATCAAGTGGATCCTGCGGATCCACAACTGCAGCGTTGGATTTCGGAGGGATTGACCATCGACATCCATACAATTGACCACCCATGCCCCTGCCTTAAAGATAGTCGTTTCGATCAGTCGAGGAAAACCTACGATGACTGCGTTGATCTCATGTTCAACATCCCGGGAAATCAGCCAACCACTTTCCGGATGCCCTGTTGCGACTCACTGAATACACCCAGTCCACGTTTTTGGTCAGAGATTTTCAATCGTTCCACAAGTAACGGAAATTTCCTGCGCGCTGACTCGTCGGTCTTTCAATTATTCACCGCCGACGATCCCGATCTTCCGGCCGACCTCCTTCGCGAATCCGACGGCGCGTCAACCTTCGAAAAGTACGTTCCGTTTCCTTCGTTCGCCAATACGATTCGCAATTACCCTTACCCTTACGTGATCAACAACGTCTGTTGGGAATTTCCTTGTACTGTACCCAGCGACTGGCAGGGACAGCACCTACAACAACCCAACAACCCGATCACCGTTAACGATCTGAAACTGGCGTTGGACCTGACGGTGCTTAAACAGGGTGTCATGAACGTTGTCTTCCATCCCCACGGATGGATTCGAAATACACAGATTATTGAACTGATCGACCATGCCATCGAAGTACATGGATCCAAGGTGAAGTTCTTAACATTCGGAGAGGCGATGGATCGGCTCAGCCAAAACTTACTTTCTGGTACCCCACTACGCGGACGCAATGGCACCGAAAATCCGAACCGCCTACTCGACGTAAACGGAGATGGTTACCTAGACGTTGTTCAATCTAAGCCACCGATCACACGTGTTTGGGTTCCCGCAAACAAAGCCTGGAACGTCACGCCCACTCCGTTCCAGATGGGACCCGCCCTTTCGTCCTCTACCCCAGTCTCTTCGATTCCTTCCTCGTCATACGTGAATCGCATCGAACGGTTTGGTGTTGCCAACCAGGGCAGAGACGTCATCGTTTCATCCATTCCGAGAGATGCCTTGAAACCGCAGCGTCAGCTCTATCGTTTTAAGAACAACCGCTGGGTACCTATGAATCAAAAAGCTCCCGCCTCGAGAACCGATGACTCGGATCAGGGGCAGGATCTGGGTGCATCCTATCCACCGGCAATCGCGGCGGGATTGTTTCGTGATATCGACGGCGATGGACAGTCTGAATGGCTCGAACAAGCAGGATCCGGCACACTTATTCATGTTTTGCGAGATAACCAATGGGTTCCGACGGACATTTCCTTACCGGATCAATGGCGTTTATTACCGGCGAACTGGCAGTCAACCGACAGTGGTGTCCGCCTCGTTGACCTCAACAAAGATGGCTCACTTGACCTCGTTGCAAGTGATGAAAAACGTTTTGGGGCATGGTTATTCGATTCACTCGAGACAGGATGGAGCATCCCGTTACGATCCGGTGAACGGGGACGCGAAGGTAGCATACCTCCGATTGCAAGAAACCAAACCAACAACGGAGCCTGGTTTCTCAAAGAAACACTTTGGATACAAAATGAGGACACCGCGAAGCTTCCAGATCTCGTCGACCGATTGAGGGTCGATGACCTTCTTTCGGACAACAGTGGGAATTCCAAAAACGTCGGACTCCCACAACCGCTAGGAGTCGAGGAGGCACTTCGCAGCATCCGGCTGTCGTCTGGCCTCGAACTGCAACTGGTGGCGGCAGAACCACTGATCGCTGACCCGGTTGCGTTTGACTGGGGGCCTGATGGCCGATTATGGGTGGCGGAAATGTCTGATTATCCGCTCGGTGTTAACGGCAAACCTGGTGGTCGGGTTCGTGTCCTCACCGACACAGATGGCGACGGACGGTACGACCAGTCAACCGTCTTTGCGGATGAACTACCCTACCCCACAGGCGTTAAGGTCTGGAGGGACTCAGTGATCATCTCGACAGCCCCGGACATCCTTCAAGCCTATGACAAAGACGGCGATGGAAAAGCCGATGAGATCAATCCCATTTTTCGTGGTTTCGCCGAAGGCAATCAACAGCACCGTGTGAACGGTCTTCGCTATGGGATCGACCATCGGCTTTATCTCGCTAACGGTGATAGCGGTGGGACGGTTACTTCAGTCAAAACGGGAAAGTCCATGGACATACGTGGCAGGGATCTGTGGATCAACCCTGACACGGGGGAAATGGCGACCACGAGCGGACAGACGCAGTTCGGCAGAAACTGCGATGATTGGCAGAATTGGTTTGGCGGCAACAATTCCAACCCGATGTGGCACTACGTGTTAGACGAGTCCTACCTTAGCCGAAACCCCCACGTCAGCTTCCCCTCCTTACGCAACCCTGTGTCAATCGCCCCGGGAACGTCACCCGTCTTCCCATTAAGTGAGACGCTGGAGCGTTACAACGATTATAAAATGGCAAATCGGTTTACTTCAGCATGTAGTCCCAACATTTACCGCGATCAACTCCTCGGCAAGAACTTCTATGGAAATGCGTTTATCTGCGAGCCAGTGCACAATCTCGTTCATCGTGAAGTGATGAAAGAATCAGGAAGCAGCTGGATCAGTGAGCGAGCTGCCGATGAGCAAAGAAGTGAGTTCCTCGCTAGCCGCGACTCTTGGTTTCGACCGGTCATGATTCGTACAGCTCCGGACGGCACGATCTGGGTCGCCGACATGTATCGGCTTGTGATCGAACACCCTGAATGGATTACACCGGAGCGACAGGCAGAGCTGGACCTGCGAAGCGGCCACGATCGAGGCAGGATTTATCGAGTCACCAACTCTGAGCATCGTCGGCAAAGCATAATCCAGCTTGATCCCACGGATGCAGAAACACTCGCCAAAAAATTTGGATCCAGCAATGGATGGGTGCGTAACATGGCGCAGCAAATGTTGATTTGGAACGCGCATCACCATGTCGCCCCGTTACTCCAACAGATGCTCCGTGAACACAAAGAAGCGACTGCCCGACTCCATTGCATTGCAACTCTGCAGGCGCTCGAGGCATTGACGGTCGACGATCTTATCGTCGCGCTCCGTGACAAACACCCGGGTGTTCGTCGGTGGGCAGTAAAGTGCTCCGAAGACATGCCCCAGACGGACGAGCTCAGAAGAGGCTTAGATCTTGCTGCAAAGAGTGAAGTACACCCCACGGTTCTGGTGCAATACGGTTGCAGTCTGGGATTTGGATCCGCTGATCAATCGATTGAAACACTTGCCTATCTGATGGAAAAACACGGGAGTGACCCGATGATTCGAGCGAGTTGCACGAGTTCAATTCGGGCAGAAACAGTTACCGCCATCGCACAGAAAATATTTAGAGAAGACACGCCCATCGACCCGGAAATGGGACGACTCATCTACGAATCGGCCGCAGCATTAATGAACGCAGAACAATACGGTGCATTGATTAAGGACCGGCTCCCAAACCCTGTCGATTTCTCGAACGGGGACCCCCGAGCGGGTCAAGGATGGCAAGCACTCGATGCCTGGAGGAAACGACACGCCAGCTTGCCACACGCCCTTGAAACTTGGCTGAATGATGCGTCCGACTGGGCTCGAAAAAACATCGACGGTGAGGCAGCATCAGCAAGAGTGCAACGACTTGCCGTCGATATCCTACGGCTACAGCCCAAGCCGGGCCCATCGGACATTGAACTAATCCTCGAGAAACTCTCAAGCACGACGCCGGTCCCTATACGGGATTACGTGGTGGTAGTCCTGAAGAAGATGTCCTCCGACGATATCGCAGGTGGAATCATACAACGATGGCGAGAGCTCACCCCCGCGACTAGAAAGCAAGCCGTGGACATACTACTGTCACGGGAATCGTGGACCGATGAATTCGTACGAGCCATAGAAGGGGGCATGATCCGCTTTGAGGCGCTTGGGCTAAGCGAATTAGCAAGACTGGAACAATTACCCAACAAGAACTTGAGAGAGCGGATACAAGCGGTCTTATCGCTTCAACCGAAAACGCAGCGGACACAACTCGTCTCTGATTACGTTAAAAAAATGAAAGGTACCGGAGATCAGATAAACGGACGCATTCTTTTTGAAAAACAATGCGTTAGCTGCCATCGCCTCAATGGTATCGGCAACCCAACCGGACCAGATTTAGCGGCATTAACCAACAAGGCCGCGGAGGTGCTGGTCACGGCAATTCTCGATCCTAACCTTGCGATAGAGGACAAGTACCTGCAGTACGTCGCATTAACCCACGACGGCCGGCAAGCGGCTGGCGTAATCACTGAGGAAACAAGCGCCGCAATCACGCTAACCGACGCGGAGGGTAAATCTGAACGGATTATGAGGACCGATCTTGCTCAACTGTCTACGACCGGCAATTCGCTCATGCCAGAGGGTTTCGAAAAACAAATCAGCCCCGATCAACTAGCTGATATCGTCAGCTACCTCCAGCTGACACTGCAACCTCCAAAAGAGTTTGAAGGAAACACCCCTAAGCCCACCCCGCAGGGAGACGATGGATCGTTCACCCTTCCCGCTAAGCACGCCCGCGTCTATGGCCCGCAGATCATTTTCGAGCCTCACTACCAGAACCTAGGGTGGTGGTCGCACTCAAGAGATCATGCGATCTGGACAATCAGAGTGACAAAGCAAGGTAACTTTCAGGTCCTACTCGACTACGCTTGCGCACAGGAAAATCATGGCGGCACATTCGAGTTGAGCGTTGGGTCCTCCCAACTAACTGGAACGGTGAATTCAACTGGCACGTGGGACGATTATATCTTGGAAGAGGTAGGGCACATTACACTCCCTGAGGGTTCGCATGATTTAATCGTTCGCCCAAAGGGCCCGATTAATCACCCTTTAATTGACCTGCGAACGATTAAACTTGTTCCCTCAGAGGAATAATCTCTAGAATGCTCCGGATGTTCCTGACAGAGCAGGGACGTTGCATCTTGAAACACGCTACCCACGATAGGCTAAACGTCGCCCTTGTGTCTCGGGGTTGCCACTACATTTACCGACCCTCAAGTCATTGGTGTCAATGAATTCCAAAACACTTCTCCTGACACTAACCACTTGGTGCCTGATTCGACTCGTGTCCAATCTACCCACCGCCGGGGCTGAAGAATCCGAACCGAGACACGGCGAATCTGATCAAATCGCATTACCAGATGCCGTTTCAAACATCATCTCAACACACTGCGCTGATTGCCATAGCGGTGTAGAAGCTGAGGCGGAAGTCAACCTTGACACAATCCCGACCCTCTCGCTCGATAAACAGCTTGTGCTTCTTAATCGAATGCAGGATCAACTATTCTTCGGTTTGATGCCGCCTAGAGATCACCAAGCTTTGCAAACAGAAGATGCTGATCGCTTGACCTCTTGGATTCGCGAGACGTTACGCGTCCGCGGCGCCTCCGACTTAGACAAGAAACTCGATTACCCGGAGTATGGCAACTACGTCGATCACCAGCTTCTATTCAACGGCAGCATCAAAGAACCTGCTTACACGCCCGCGAGGCGTTGGCTGGTCAGTCCAAGAATTTTTGAAGAGAGAGTCACGCATGTCTTTGGACTCCAGGGCCGAGACCTTGATCAGGCCCGACAGAACGGTTTTTATGGAGTGACCAACCCATTTGTCCTGCCCGACAACTCGGGAGTTCGTGATTATGACAACCCTGCATTAGGTGGTGGTCATCTTCTCGTGATGCTGGACAACGCGAAGTGGATCGCAGAAAAGCAATTGATTGCTGCCCGCATCAAAAAGGGCGTTCTAACCGAAAAGGACTTTCCAAATCCCAAAGACCGCTGGTATCCAAGAACGACCCCGCTTGAATTTGAGGTGATCGTGCTTGCCGATGAATCCCCCGGCACCGATGTGATCGAGAAGGCTGTGATCAAACAGTTCGACTCGGTTCTTCAGAGACCGCCTAGCCCTAATGAACTCGCCCGATACACTGCCCTGACCCAATCCTCAATCGAGACCGCCGGTAACACCAGCGGCTTGCAACAGATGCTGGTGACCGTACTCCTCGAATCGGAGTTTCTGTATCGAGTTGAGTTTGGGGCAGGAAAACCAGATAAAGATGGCAGACGCCCCTTGTCCCCACATGAAGCAAGTTTTGCAATTAGCTACGCCTTAGGCGATCGAGGTCCCGACCCCATACTCCTGCGTGCAGCCAGGGAGGGCCGATTGGTTACCAAACAGGATTATGTTCGCGAGGTTGAACGATTACTGTCCGATGAGACCTACTTTCGTGGAGCAATTGGCCACGCATGGGGAAGCCGCGACAAAATCCCGCCGCGTTTCACTTCGCATCCCCGTCTTGTGCGATTCTTTCGAGAATTTTTCGGATACCCAGCCGCGCTTAAAGTCTTCAAGGACCTTAAACGAAGCAGTGGGTTCTACATCAACCCGGGACGAGGCAGCAACCAGACACCGGGTCATCTCGTCAATGAAGCCGATCGGGTGGTCGCTGGAATTGTCGAAGCAGACACCGATGTGTTTAACCAGTTGCTGACGACGGATCGATTCTTTCTCTACCACAATCGCGATAACAGTACCGGCGAGGAATTAATTGCCAACTGGAAGATTGCCTACGACGCACTAAAGGACACCAACTGGCGTGACGACCCTGACGGGGTTGTGGAGGCCAATCAGGAACTCATCAAAAAACACATCGATCCAAGGGGGATCACCGGTCGAAGTAAAGCGAGACATGATAATAGCTTGATTCGGCTCATGACCCACTTCGAACACACATTTGGTCGCGGCAACCGCCCCTTCACCACTTTCCCATGGGCGCACGGGAACCACTACTGGCATTCACCGATCTACAGTCTACCGCGGATGCCGGGCCGCTCAGGGTACGGTGACCGAGATGATTTCGACTACGAACCGGTACAACCGTTTGCGATCTCCCAACGCATGGGCATCCTAACCCACCCGGCTTGGCTGGTTGCCCATTCAGGAAATTTTGAAACCGACCCAATTCGCAGGGGAAGATGGATTCGTGAAAAGCTGCTCGCTGGAAAGGTTCCTGATATCCCCATCACCGTAGACGCGCAAGTCCCGGAGAATCCCCACCTGACCTTCAGGGAGAGAGTCGAAAGCGTCACGAAGGCAAAAGCGTGTTGGAAGTGCCATCAGAAGATGAATCCTCTTGGCATGCCCTTTGAGAACTTCGATGACTTCGGCCGCGTGCGTGAAGTAGAGAGTCTTGAGGACGAAGAAAATCTCATTCAACGCATGCCTGGTAATGAAGCAGATCTCTATAAGACCAAACCAATTAACACAGAGGGCTTCCTAAACGGAACTGACGATAACAAACTAGATGGGCCCGTCACTGATTCATTCGATTTGATCAACCGACTAGCACAGTCCGCCCGAGTTCGCCAGTCGGTCATTCGGCATGCTTTTCGTTTCTTCCTGGGACGAAACGAGCGACTCTCCGACTCCCGAACGCTTATCGAAGCTGAACGATCCTACCTCGAGAACGGAGGCAGTTTCAAAGCGGTCGTCATTTCATTGATTAGCTCTGACTCATTCCGCTATCGTAAAGGTCAGCCGGAAGGACTACAGGAACTAAACACGGCATCATTGCCTCGAGAGCAAACGAGATAGAGAAGCACCCCCAATAGAGAAGGCCAACCGAGGAATACGCATGAATAGTCGTCGAAATTTCATTACACAAGCACTGATGACAGCAGGAAGCGTTGGTGGTGCCACGCTTGCTAGTCATACCACAGGTTTCCCTCAGGATCTTTTCGCGGCGGATGCATCAAAACAAGCCCCCCCAACGCGATTTATCTTCCTTCACAAGGGAAACGGACTGTTTCCCAGCTCCCTTGTTCCGCCCTCGTTTACCGATCAACAAATGGAAGACGAGAAGCAAAAGTCAGCATTCACTGCTGATCTCGATGGACATCAGCTACCGGAATGGATGAGCCCCCTTTCGCAACACCGCGAAAACATGACGATTCTGCAGGGCTTATCGGGAAAAATGTGTACCACTGGCCATCACACGTGGTGTTCATCTTTGGGCGTTTTCAAAGCCAATGAGAGACTTAGTTCCATTAAGTGGGCGACGGTGGATTTTGAATTAGCGAAGCTTTTTCCGTCTCCATTTGAGCACATTGAATTAGCCTGCTTCCCGACCGGCGGAGGGAATTCAAGAGGCAACATCAACGGAATCGAGAAAGGTTTTTCAGCGCGAGGCGCGCAACAACCTAATTATGCATTTGGTTCACCCAAAGCAGCCATGAAGGAACTCTACAAGTCCGTGTCAACCGATTCCGTAGCACGAACGCAGTATGACCTTGAACGCAGAACCCTCGAGTTTGTCGCCACCAATGAAGCGATACGCTCGGATAATTTAAATGGCAAAGAACGTTACAAGATTGCAAATTACGCCAATGCACTTAACAGCGTTCGAGATCGGAACACTCGGGTCGAAGCGATGCGAGAGCGAATCCTGAAGCATCTACCGATACTCGACGAAAAATACCTCTCGGAGAACCTTACCACCGTTGAGCGGCAAGAAGGACTCACTGAAATTCTTCTATCCACTCTGATCTCAGGAATGACGAACGTCGTTGCGTTGACGCTGGACGAACTGGGAACACCCTATTCTGGATTACCTGAGATCGAGGGCGAAAAAGTGAATCAACATGATGTTGGGCACGGCAAAGCAGTCGGTCGCGTCGAAGCGACCGAAGTACGGAAGAAGATTCGCAACCAACACATGAACATCGTTAACACCATCGTAGACCGGCTCAAAGCCGTGCCAGAAGGCGATGGATCCATGTTTGACCGCACCGTTCTTCTGTACTTCCCAGATAATGGCGAGACGCACCATAGCCACGGCACCGAATGGCCGTTCATTATCATTGCGGGCGACAAAACGAAGCTGGATATCTCGCGACGCTACATCAGATTACCAGCGTACGGCAAGCAGGGTCACAAGACACTCGGAAATTGGTACACCACAATACTAAACGCATATGGATCAGGCATCGATCACTATGGAAGCCTTGATGTCGGTCTTAACTTCGACCAAACCGGTCCGATCGAATCGTTTCTCGCCTGATGCACCCCCGCCGGCCACGCCAACCCCCTTCAGAGGGGTCGCAAAGGGATGTTCACACTATTACTCAGCCCGTAGACCTGGCTATTAGCCTTTCTGCCCTCGAACAGGGAAAACGCACTCCAACTCTCCTAACCGCAACGTCTCAACTGTCAGCGGGGAGCCCATTGGGTGAGGTCAATCTTTGAGAAAACTCAGTGAAAAGATCCAAATACCCTGCCAATCTGCAAGCATCCGAATATCCTCTCACTGGACTGAACGTCGCGGAAAATACGTAGAACGTGCAACCAGTGCTGGATAATAACTGAACGATTTGCCTTGCGTCTGCGTCACAATGATGTTAGTCCTAACGTAGCTCAAGGGGTCGGCATTAAGACCGTAGATCGGTAGTCTTGCCAACTTATTATCCTCGGAACGAAACTTGAACACACACCGAAAACTCATCGCATCCTTTTGCATCGCATCATTGCTTTACGGCAACGTTGCCGGTTTGATGCATCTAGGCTGTGTAGAGACTGCAGCTGAGAGCGATGTCAGTCACGGTTGTGATCCTGCAGCGGTCCCGCACGGCACGTGCAGTCATCACCATGCAACACGCGGTGAAAGAGCAACCTCGCCTGAGCCACCCGCGGCCAGAACAAATAAAGATCAATCCGGACACGCACCGCACCAGCACCACCCCGACGCGTGCGGTATCTGCAAAAACTTCTTCACAACTCGCAACGCAGTCCCCCTGACCGTTGCCGCCACGTTATGTGGCACTGAGGAAATGATGGAGTTTTGCGGCAACTTATCCGCCGCAATTCTGACGCAAAAACCGTGCATGAGCACGTCCGTAAGGGGCCCTCCACAGGTTTAACCAACCTGTTGAATTCCCTCTACGTTCCTCACCGGAGATGCGTCCTCATGGAATCACTCCATGACGCGCCGCGAGGCAACTCGTGGTTAGCGCGAATGCTGACCACGGATTTCTGCCCGTGGGCAAATCGATTCGTTTATTGGCTTAAAGAGCCTGTTGGTTGGTTCTTTCTCGCAAATCTAATTTGTGTGATTGTCGGCACCTACTTAGCTCCAATTGGGTGGACACTTGCCGCTGCTTTGTCGTCGCTCATCGCGGTTGGAATTATCTGGCCGGCGATTGCAGTACGCGCCGTTGTCTTTTCACTAAAAGCCGCGCAGAGACAATGCAGCGAGGATGATCCTTGTGAGTTAGTTCTCAAAGCAAAAAACCGGTTGCCGTTACCCGTTTGGGGATTAGCGATCGAAGGTTTCTTGGATAGACGGTGCTCAACGGAGCCTGACAGTATCCCTACGGTCGCTCTGGCATTTGTACGCGCGCTGTCAACAACCACCTATCGCTTCACCGTTCGGCCCGAATTACGTGGGGAATACCCAGACGGGGACGCCTTAATCACCTGTTCATTTCCATTTGGAATTTGGACCGCGAAGAAAACACTACGGGACATCTCACCC
>CAXQOB010000041.1:0-85688 GCA_964225475.1 Candidatus Nitrosopumilus sp.
TCGTGGAATGTTCTACCACTAATAAGATTGCCATCGATGACGCAAGGTTCATCGACAAACGTTCCACCACATACTTCTAAATCAAATTTGCACTTGGGGACCGTGGCCATTTTTCTGCCCCGAACACAATCGGCATAAGCTGGTATTTCCACGCCATGGCACACACTTGCAATCGGCTTATTCGTATCGAAGAAGTGTTTTGTGACACGTACAAGATCCTCATCATATCGAATGTATTCCGGCGCTCGGCCTCCACTAAATAGAATGCCTGCATATTCACTTGGTTCAATTTCCGAGAAAGCGACATCCGACTCGATCGTATAGCCCTCCCACTCTTTGGTAATAGTCCAGCCAGGCTTGATTTCGTGTAGCACCATCTGAAAACGTCGTTTCTCAGGTCCAGCAATCACGGGAGTAAAACCAGCCTCTTGTAAACGGTAATAAGGGTACATCGTGTCCAGGGTTTCGGTCGCATCACCGATAATAATCAAGACCTTGTTGCTCATAGATGACCTGTCGTTCAATGGTGTTTGTGTGTGATTTAGTCAGTACCACATCGGGGGCGAGCTCCGCCCCGAGCTGCTTCTTTGAGTTTAAACCGCATTTGATCGTCTTGGGAGATTAGATGCGAGATCTTGACAATTGCAATGAGATGCTTGCTTCAATTGTACGCTCTCAGTTCAATTCAAGGGCGATAGAAGGTACGTCATCGCGTTCTCTGAGAGCTTACTGTGCTTATCGGTATGAAGTCAGGTATTTGTGGTGTGGTTCTCAATGCTTGTGGGTTAATGCTGGGGTCCTGATATTGGTTTAAACTGACCTTTTTACCTCTCGAGGGTATAGGCATTTGTGGGACGCCTGCTATGGTTCACCCGACGTCTGCCCATGAGCGTAGATTCCAGCCAAAACCACCCGCTGTCGGATTTGAGAATGACCCAAGGATTGCCGGAAATGCTGAAGCCATTAAAAAACAAATTGTTTTTTATTTGTGTTGTCATGCTCTCTGTAATGGGACGCCCCATTGCTGCTTCTATTCCTTTGATGGATGGCACGGAGCATGGTGAAATGGAGCATGGTGAAATATTGATCGATGACGATTTTAATCGGCAGGAGGAAAACAATGCATTCGAGCAGGTAGGGAATGGATGGGGTACCAACAGCAAAAAGCGAGCAAAGGGAGTAAAGCAAGTAGATCTTGTGGACGGAGCCATGAGGATTACCCGCGCCAAGGTAGCCGATCACGGTGTTTCTGTATTCCACGAGGCCGCTTTCAAAGACGCTGTGGTCAGTCTTCGCTTTCAATTGAGCAAGGGTGATGATCTTGGGATTAATATTGCAGATATGAATGAAAAAACAGTTCATGCTGGACATATATGCGTGGCTCGTCTGCAACTTAATAAGTTGGAAATCAAAGATTTAAAAACGGGTTCAATGGACTTAGCGAGACGTAAGCGTCGACAGAATGGTGCGGAGACACCTGAAGATAAGAAGCGAATCACTAAGACCACAACAAAGAAGACAATCAAGCTCGAGCCAGATCGCTGGCATGAATTAGAAGTACGGATTGTTGATGATCAGATGATCGTTAAGCTTAATGGTGATATTGCGGGGATGTTCAGCTCAGAAGGTATCGCACACCCGACAAAAAGCCGACTAAGATTGTCAGTCAATCAGAACGCTTGGGTGGATAATGTGAAAATTGTCAGATTGAAGTGAAATTGCAAACGTCTTAAGTTTGTGTTGTCTCACATGATTCATGGCGGTCCATCGAAATGAGAGCACCCTACGCAAATGCACTCGACTTGACTAATCGGGACATCGAAAGTCGATAGTTTATACCTAGAGCGTGTCCCTAACACGTGATGAATTGCAGTTTTCGGTCATGCCTTAATGATGAGGCGCACCGCTCCTCCTTTGACATAATCAAACGTATGAGCAAGATCCTTTCGCAGACGCCGCTTGATCGCTTGCATCGCGAAGCAGGTGCACGAATGGTCCCCTTCGCTGGTTACGAGATGCCTGTATCGTACACCTCGATTGTTTCTGAGCATCAATGCTGCAGGACTCACGCAGCTTTGTTTGATGTGTCCCACATGGGTAGGCTGCGATTTGATGGTGAAGGCAGTGAGGAGTTGCTTGATAAGCTTTTGACACGAAAAGTAACTGGAATGCCGCTAGGAGCGGTTCGTTACAGTTTGATTTGTAACGAAGAGGGAGGAATTCTCGATGATGTGTTGGTATCCCACCTCGAAACGCCTTCCCAGCAGCGGTACCACTTGCTGGTTGTGAATGCGTCAAATCGAGCGAAAATAAAGGCGTGGGTTGAGCGATTCCTTTCTGACTTTCCAAAAGTCACTTTCTCAGATCGAACTGAAATCACTGCCATGATCGCCGTACAAGGTCCCCGTGCGATAGAGGTCACCAAGCGTATTTTTCGATTTGATCCATCGAGACTCAAGTATTATCGCGCAACGATTACAGATCAGTTTTCGAAGCCAGTCATGATCAGTCGAACAGGGTACACAGGGGAAGACGGATTTGAATTAATCTGTCGAGCTGAGGAAGCTTCAAGAATTTGGGAAAATCTGATGCTTTCCGGCAGAGAAGATGGCTTTGAAGCCGCTGGGCTTGGTGCTCGTGATACGTTGCGATTAGAGGCTGGCATGCCTTTGTATGGACACGAGCTCACTGAGGAAATAGATCCTCTTACTGCTGGTTTGAGTTTTGCTTGTACGATGGATGGCCGAGAATTTATAGGTGCTGCAGTTCTAAGAGATTTGGCCAAGCAGTCCACCGATATGGTGCGAATCGGTTTGCAGCCCAACGGTAAAAGACCAGCGAGGGAGGGATACTCAGTTTACAATTCCGCTGGTGAGCAAGTCGGCATTGTGACGAGCGGCTCGCAATCGCCCACGCTAAATCGACCAATCGCCATGGCTTACGTGCGGCGCGCGGATGCATCGTCGAGTTTTCTGCACGTTGATATTCGCGGTACGCATGTCTCAGCCGACGTCGTTCAACTTCCTTTCTATCGCCGAAATTAATCATTCAATTGGAGAGAGATTATGTCACGGGACCCATCCCAACTCTTATACGCGTCGACACACGAATGGGCTGATATTGAGGAAGCCGATGGTGTCAAGATCGCTACGGTTGGCGTTTCCGCGTTCGCCATCGAGCAGCTCAATGATTTAGTTTACATGGACTTGCCGGAAGTTGGTCGCCAAGTCGGTGCCGGTGAAGAGCTTGGCGAAGTCGAGTCTGTGAAAGCCGTCAGTCCGCTTTATAGTCCCGTGTCTGGAGAGATCATGGAGGTTCATGCCGATCTTCCTGATCAGCTCGAGAATCTTAATTCTGATCCATATGATTTTGGCTGGATCGTGAAAATTCGCTTGGCGGATGATGCGGGTCTCGAGAGTTTATTGAGTTTTGAAGACTACGAACGTCAATGTTCAGAATCTGCTTAGACTCAAGATTGAGCGACTGCCCTGCCCTTCCTGATTCACAAAGATAATGTATTGAATTGCGCCCAGCTAAGTTGCTTGGTCGCATGGTTATCGAAGTGATACCTTCAATTCACTAACCTCCTGCTTTCGAATTTGATGAATCCTACGCTAGGCCGCATGATTCCTTTCAAGGAGTATTCTGGCGTTCAAAACATGTCTCTTGATCAAGTATTGCAAGAGGCAGTAGATGCAACGCAGGTACCGGTGCTTCGGTTCTACGGTTGGAAAACCGCGACATTGTCACTTGGTTATTTTCAATCATCTTCCGATCGTGAATTGCATCCCCAGAGCATTGAATCACCGTGTGTAAGACGTGCGACCGGAGGAGGTGCACTGATGCACGATTGTGAGCTGACCTACAGTCTGGTGATACCACAGTCTGCTGGAAAGACAGGACCTCGACTCGATCTCTACGAGCAGATTCATGCGGGATTGATATCCGCGATGTTGGAATTCGGAGTCAAATTGGTTCCTTTCGGTAAAACATCCAAGGAGTACTGTGCTGGAGGTTGCAAGGCATTTCTTTGTTTTCAGAGGCGGACTGAGGAAGATTTGATTCTTCACGGTTACAAAGTAGTTGGTAGCGCACAAAGGAAGTCGCGTGCATCCTTACTGCAGCACGGGAGTATTCTTCTTAACGCGAGTGAATACGCGCCTGAATTACCAGGGATTAATGACATCGGCTCATCCACGGTGTGTGTTAGTGATTTGTCTCGAGCGATTGCCAACAAGTTGTCCTCGCAATTGTCGATTCAATGGGAAGAATCAGATTTCACAGGCCAAGAAATGAATGAGTCCACCAATATTGCCACGGCCCGATTTGGCTCCGATCATTGGTATACCAGGCGATAGCAGTTTGCTGGATCGCCTCCTGAGTGTGTATTCAGTGGACCTTGTTGCGATTCGTCGTGGTGAGGCAATGTGTAAAAACCTGTCTATCTTTCTCTATTTAAGTTGACTGTTTTTTCATCACAGTTGAGTTCAATGATCAAGGGTCGGGATCTGTTGTTCAGCTTCATGAACGGATCGTATTAATATGCAGCACGATCCGTGAACGTTTTTGTCAAACTGAAGGCTAAGCATGCCAAAAAAGCGGTTTCCGGATAGTAAAACGCACCTCGTCATGCTATGGTGGGTCGCGTGCATCATATGGGGGGGTGTATGCGGTCTGTGGAATTTAAGTCCTTCGGTTAATGGTCGGTTGATCAAGCATTAGCGATTATGCCATACTGCCCGAATTCACAGTCGCCTTTGAGGCACTAGAAGACGATTAAGTAACGTTAAGCGATCTAGCGCGTTGATTATTCGCGAAGCGTTCCGTCAATAAACGTTTTGCGGTTGCAAGTTCGACCGCATCGTTAATTGATCGCAGAGAGAGTGTGACCAATGGATGTCGGTCATTAGTTATCCCATCCCCATTCGAGCCACCAATGCAAATTTTACTGAAGGTTGCGAGCGGTAGTCACGCTGGAAAAGAGATCAAAGTCTCAACTGAGAAGTTTTTGATTGGCCGCAGTGATTCCTGTCAATTGCGACCCAAAAGTGAATCCGTCAGTCGTAAGCACTGCATCCTTGTAAGAAAAGACAACCGCTTTCTTGTGCAAGACTTGAAGAGCCGAAATGGGACCTTTGTCAACGGAAAACGTTTGCCAACAGACAAGGCAAAAGTGCTCAAGCCCGGCGACCTTCTCAAGGTTGCAAGTCTTGAGTTTGAGGTAGTCATGGAGCCCAGCCTCAACGCTCCAAAGAAACCAGAGGTTGCAGGTGTAGCGGATGCTGCTTCGAGAGTTGTTGATTCTGGATCTGCCGACAGCCGATTTGAGGATGTAGATGTCGATTCTTGGTTGGATGAGGCGGATCAAATTGATCGAGTTAGAAAGCTTTCTGATCCTGACACAAGGCAATTCAGTTTAGAGGCGCTGCGGCAGAAGGAATCCAATGAAGATTCTTCAAATGGGGATTTGAGCGTTAGCACAGAGCCCTCAGATGATTCTTCGGACGAGAGCGTGGTTGAAAAAATCAAGCGATCTAAAGAAAAGAAGAAACCAGGTAAATTGCCTGAGAATTTCAAACAGCAACTCACTGATAATTCTCGTGATGCAGCTGATAATGCATTAAAACGGTTCTTTGGCGGTGGTGGTTAGTCAGGGCAGCGCTGCGGTGATACTGTGATATGGCAGGTAAACCAATTACTGCGCAAGCAGGCCGTCGCAGCTTACTGATGCTGCTCTAATCAGATTTACTACAGCTTAGGGCTTTCGAAGTAGCCTTTTCAAAAGTGTACATAGTCGACTGCGATCGTCTGCTGTTGCCGTCGTGTGGGTAGTTGTCTGTGATTAATGAGGCTCGTTCTGGTCTCTGTTCGTTGCCTGCGGGAACGCGTGTCTTTCCGTGAATTTAGACGACATGCTAAAACAAACGGGCGTCAACGCGGATGAAGAGCACTGTGCTTGGCTTAAGCCACATATTGACGCCATGCGCTATATGGTAAATTGCAGTTCCCAAAACGATTATGAAGCTGCGTAGGACGTTGTTCGTAGCGGTACCGAGATATAGTCGCTGGGTCTTTTAGGATTGATGTCTCATGCACGATATTTATTTAAAAGAGCCTTTGATTGGTCAGGTCAGCTGCACACGGCGTAGATGCTTCTTGCTCTCCACGGTGACCATCCTGCTGATGTTCATCCTCTGTGATTCCTCGCATGCGGAGCAATTGTTCCAGTTACGAAATGGATTAGTGCTCAGGGGTTCAAAAGTTGAGATTGCATCATTGAAGGAGGGATTTGGGGCGGCGGCGGCAGGAGAGTCGCATGTTCGCCCGATCTGGCTTATTGATGATGGGTTAAGACGGACCTATTTACATGGAAAGGGAATGTCTGATGGTGATCCAATTGATATTGGTGATCTGGAGCGACCGATACAACTTTGGCAGCCTATCCCTCTCGGCGGAAAAGTTGTCGCAGGACTTGGTAACGCCATAGGGGTTTCACCATTTAACGAGTTTGGACGCCGCGTTTTGACGGTGCGAGGTCCTGAAGGTCCAGTTCAGATCATTCAAGGGATCACTGAACTGAATTCTCGCTACGCAAAGCTAATGGCATTAAAGGGCAAGCCTTCCCTTTCATGGGACATGCGGGTTGCCACGAGCTCTATTGATTCAAAAACATTATCCAGAATCTTTGATCGAAGAATTGAATCAACCGACCTGAATTCACGTCTTGAAGTTGTGCGGTTCTATATCAACGCGCAGCGATTCGATGACGCTAAGGCGACATTGAAACAGACGATCAAGGATTTTCCGAATGAGAAGGATTTGCCACCGCAACTAATTGCGCTGACTGAAAAGCAGGGAGATCAGCTTCTCGACGAAGCTCAGGGTCGTGCTTCCGCTGGACAGTACGATTTGGCTAAAAATATCCTTGAGAGTTTTCCACTTGATATTGTGGGTAGGATAAAGCGACTGCAGGTAGAGGATGCTCTCGCTGAGTTAACGGATGCTGAATCACAATCAAAAACAGTTGTAGCGCAATTGAGAGAACAGATTGCAAAACTTCCAAAAGCACAATCAGCAGCTTTGGACAGTGTTGTTTTGGAAATTGAGAAAGGTCTGGATGCAGATACGCTGCCCCGATTGAGTGATTACATCAGACTTGGAAATTCGGAGAATCTTCCCCTTGATAATCGAGTTGCATTAGGAATTGCTGGGTGGTTGCTCGGTTCTGGTTCTGGCGAGCAGAATTTAAGTGTCACCATTGCATTACTGGAGGTAAGGAAACTAGTAGTGGAGTACTTGCAAGTTTCCGATGCTCTGCGGCGAAAGGAGATTCTAAAAGAGTTGAAAACGCTCGAAGGAGCTCTACCAGAGTATGTAGATCGGATGTTGCCTCTTCTGGAGCCGGTTCTTGATTGGCCAGAGGATGCGATCGAGCCGAATATTCCTGACATGTATCGTGTAAAGACTGAAGGATTTGAGTATGTCGTCCAACTACCTCCTGAGTACAACCCTCGGCGAGAGTATCCCTGTGTTGTCGCATTGCATGAGACTCGTTCGAGACCAGATCGTCAGATTGACTGGTGGGCCGGGGAATATCGGGAAGAGCTTGGAATGCGACTCGGTCATGCGTCCAGAGCTGGCTTCATTGTTGTCGCACCGCTTTGGTCGCGAGATGCCCAAATCCTTTATGAATACACAGCTCAAGAGCATCAACGCGTGCTTCGGTCTTTGAGGCATGCGATGCGAAGATGCTCCATAGATTCGGATCGAGTGTTCATTGCCGGGCATGGCGAGGGGGCGACAGCGGCTTGGGATATTTCTTTGTCTCACCCAGATCTTTGGAGCGGGCTCATTGCAATCAGTGGATCGCCCAGCAAAACAGTTCCACATTACGAACCCAATTCACGCTTTATTCCAATGTACTTGGTGATGGGTGAATTGGATCAAACGAAAGCCGACGGTGCGATTATTGATGACTACATGTCGTTTAACCATGATGCGATAGTTGTGATGTATCGAGGAAATGGCAGATCCTATTTTTACGATGAAATTCAACGAATATTTGACTGGATGCTGCTGCCTTCCCATCGGCGCAGCGATTCCCCAGTTGATATTGAAACCGCAACAATTCGATCTGGCGACCAATTTTTCTGGTGGTTGGAATTAGGTGCCCTGAAGAAAGGATTAGCTGTTGACCCGATTCTTTGGGAGCAAGCCGAGAGGATTAGAGCAGGAAAGGTGTCTGCATCCATTGGTGTCGATAACCAGATTCGAGTGCGAAGCGCTCCTGCTGATCGGTTCCGAATACTTTTGCGTCCGCAAGAAGGAATCGATCTTAATCGAGAGGTTGTCCTTCGGTATGGCACAGCATCACCAAAACGATTCTTATTTGACGGTGAGCTTGAAACGTTACTTGAGGATGTTCGCCAAAGAGCTGATCGAAAACGCGGTTTCTGGATGATCCTCGATCTGCCTTGAGGGCCATCCATGAGATATGGTGTTTGAATAAAAACGTAGTGTTGCGACTCCATGCTTCAGCTGTACACGCTCTGCTAAGACTAGCGGTTGTGATCGGAATGATTTTGCCTCGAAAACAATTTTGATAGCCCATTGAAACACAGGCATTTGCCATGAGAAGACGAGATTTTTTAACGGTTCCCGCTGCGGTGGCGAGTGTTTCTGCAGTTGCTGGCCCTGCTAAAGCTCAGGACAAAAAAGCGGAGTCCATCATTCGTCAATCCGTTATGGGTTGGTGTTTCAAACCAATGGAGCCGCTCGAATTAGCAAGGCATGCAAAATCTATCGGACTCGAGGCGATAGAAGGTATCCCTGCTTCTGTCTATCCAGAGGTTACTGCTCTCGGGCTGAAGATTTCTCTGGTGGGGAGTCACGGTTTTGCTAACGGCCCAATCGACCCTGAGAATCACAAGGAAGTCGAAACTAAGTTACGGGAGGGGATCGATTTGGCTGTTCGTTATGGTGCACCGAATGTCATCACGTTCACCGGAATGAAAAAGAGCGGCATCACCGATACATTAGCTACGAGAAATTGCCTGGCTTGTTGGAAACGGGTTATCGGTTATGCAGAAGAAAAAAACATTGGAATCGTTTTGGAGCATCTCAACAGCAAAGACGATTCGCACCCGATGAAGGGTCATCCGGGGTATTGGGGTGATGATGTACATCGATGTGCGGATTTAGTCACGGCGATGGATTCTCCAAACTTCAAACTCCTTTTTGATGTTTATCATGTGCAGATTATGCACGGTGATTTGATTCGCAATATTAAGCGTTATCAATCCATCATTGGTCACTACCATACAGCGGGCAACCCTGGGCGAGGTGAATTGAATGATAACCAAGAGATCAATTATCCGCCCGTGATTAGAGCAATCCTTGAAACTGGATACAAAGGTTACGTTGCTCAGGAATTTATTCCAACCTCGGACAATCCGATTGGTTCCCTCAGAGAGGCCTATGAGCTATGCGATGTTTCGTTGTAGCGATCCTTCTTTCAAGATTGTCATTCCTTGAAAAATCTCTGTGTCTCTGTGAGAACCTAACGTCGTCGGTAGGAGGTGTGTCTAACCTTTCCGAACTCCTACAATGGAGGGTGTCTGACTCAAGAATAGGTACCCTAGGATGCGTGGTAATTTACCCACTGAACTTCCCACAGATTTGCAGTCACTTCTCGATACCGGTTGGCAACCGAAAACCGTAAAAGAGGAGATGCGAGCAAATTTGATCTCGTTGCTCGAAAAAAATGAAGTCTTATTTCCGGGGATAATCGGATACGAAGACACCGTGATTCCGGAGATTCAACTCGCAATTCTCTCGGGGCATGACATGCTCTTCCTGGGGGAGAAAGGTCAGGCCAAAAGTCGGATGATGCGACTTTTGGTTCGGTTCCTCGACGAGTGGATTCCTTACATCGATCACCCGGATTTACCCATTCATGAGGATCCGGTGATACCCATCACCTCCCTTGGTAAACGTTTGGTGAATGAGACCAACCCCAGCGATTTACAAATCGCATGGTGGCATCGGGATCAGCGGTACGCTGAACGACTCGGGCCTGGCACAAAGTTTGCTGACATCATTGGCGAGATCGACCCAGCGAAACTTACGAGTGGTGTCAGTTTGGGCTCGGAGGAGGCATTGTCTTTTGGACTAATACCAAGAATGCATCGTGGTCTTTTTGCGATGAACGAACTTCCAGAACTCGATGATCTTGTTCAGGTCGGACTATTCAACATTCTTGAGGAACGCGATGTTCAAATTCGCGGATATCCGATTCAATTTGACCTCGATGTTGCGATTCTTTTCTCTGCGAATCCGGCAACCTACAATCGGAGTGGGAAAGTAATTCCGCAACTTAAGGATCGGATTGGGTCAATGATCAAGACTCACTACCCAGAGGACCGAAACTTTGGGATCGAGATTTTACAACAGGAAGTTGGAGATGAATTAGAGGGAGCCTATCCCGTTCATGTTCCTTTCTTCATGTACCAAGTCATGGAGGAAATAACGGTTCAAGCCAGAAAGAGCAAATTCATCGATCATGCATCCGGGGTTTCGGCCAGATTTTCACTTGCAAATTTCCGAACGGCTATCGCTTCTGCAAGACGTCGGGCAGTTTTGCATCAAGAATCCCCGGCTGTTCCACGAATAAGCGATCTGGGTCATCTCTACTCTAGTTCGGTGGGTAAACTTGAGTTGGATATGATGGGGACTCATCAAATCAGCGAACGGCAGGTATTGGACACGGTTGTTGCAGAGGCGATACGAGTCGTCTTTGAAGAATATGTTGACCAACATGGCTTGGAGTCAATTTCAGAGGTGTTTAGTAAGGGCGTTCGAGTAGAGGTCGGCGATTTACTACCCAGCTCGGTCTATGCTGATCGATTGAAGAACGTTCCTGATGCTTGGAATCTTGCGTTCGAGGTGAACGCTGGGGAAAGCAATGCAATTCGCGCAAGTTGCGTTGAATTCGTCCTTGCTGGATTGTACTGCTCGGAACGGATTAGTCGCAGTCAACGACATGGCAAGATTGAATATGAAATCTGATCAGGAAAAACGAAAAGGTTCTGGCGGAATCATTCATTCTTATCAAAAGTATGATCCTGTCAGTTATCCACCTCCAAGTCAGCCACCTCCCGATCTGGTGACACCTGCATTTGAGCAGGCTCTATGGTCGGGGAGTTTTGAGAGTTTCAGCGAGGAGGATTTGGCCAATGCAGTCCGACTCGACCCGAGTCAAATTGCGGGTCTTGGGCCGAGCGTCGATTCGCTCCGAGCAATGCTTGAAGAGCGAAAAAGGAAGATTTTGAGTACCTATGAAATAAGGAGCGTGCAAAAAAAGGCACGTATCAAGTTTCAGGACAGTACGAAGCGGGTTAATGTTCCAAAAAAACATGAGAAACTCTTTCGGAAAGCGGTCCAGCAGGAACAGCCGTATCTGATTGAACGACTTTGGTATCACTCAGGGGATGACTCAGGCGTTCTCGCCAATGGTTTGATGCAAATTCTGCAGCACATGACGAATAAGCATCAGATTGAAGAACTTGGTACTAAGTATGAATTTGTTGGCCGGTCTTCATTAAAAATTGAAGAAGCGATTCAATTGAAAGAGGAACTGGAGCAGATCGACGAGTTACTAAAGCAATTGTCGGAAGCTCGAGAATCCGGACAGATTGGTCTCATCGACATGGAGTCATTGGCGAAATTTGCAGACACCAGTGACATGGAGCAATTAGAGGCGATTCGAAAGCAAGTTGAAGAGTTGTTACAGCAGGAGGCTGAGAGACAAGGGCTTGAGCGGGATAAGACCAAAGGTAACGGTTATCGCCTGACTCCTCAGGCGTACAAATTGTTTCAAGGTAAGTTACTTGAAAAGTTATTCAGTGATCTTAATCCTTCTAAACATGGGCAACATCTTTCCGATCTATCAGGCGATGGCTCGGTTGAGCTTCAACGCACTGCTCCTTATGAGTACGGAGATAGTTTAAGCAATCTGGATCTTACACAGAGCGTAATCAACGCATTGGTGCGTCAGGGCGATAAGCGGCCCTTCGCAATGAAACCCGGTGACATGGAAGTTCATAAGACGCGCCATGATCCTAAGTGCGCGACCTGTGTGATTATGGATATGAGTGGCTCCATGCGATACGACGGGCAGTACGTGAACGTCAAACGCATGGCTCTCGCACTGCAGGGATTAATTCAAAGTGAATACCCGGGAGACTATTTGCGCTTTATTGAGATGTATACCTTTGCGAAAGTTCGCGGCCCCGGTGAAATACTCGAATTGCTACCCAAGCCAGTAACCATCCATGATCCGTGGGTGCAACTATGGGCTGACATGAGTGATCCTGAAATCAGCGAACATCAGATTCACCCACATTTCACAAACATCCAGCATGCACTGCAATTATCACGGAAGCATTTGGTGAATTGCGATACGCCTAACAGACAGGTGGTATTGATTACGGATGGTCTGCCGACAGCACATTTTGAAGAGGAAAAGCTATTCATGCTTTATCCACCGGATCCTAGGACGGAGCATGCAACGATGCAAGAAGCTGCTGCTTGCAAGAAAGAGGGAATCACGATCAACATTTTTTTAGTGCCCAGTTGGTCGCAAAGCCAAGATGATATTAAATTCGCTCAGCGTCTCGCACAAAGCACAAGCGGCCGAGTTGTTTTTACAAGCGGAAAGGACCTGGACCGCTTCGTGCTTTGGGATTACGTGCAGAATCGTCGAGAGATCATCGCTTGAGTGAGCAGTTAGTAAAGACGTCACGCACGATGGTGGTGAGTAGGAATGATCTTGCTAACGATGATCCGCGAAACACCGGGGTTGCCTGACTGATCAAGCTCCTCAAGTTTTGGCTTCGGTGATCAAAAGATCGCTTTCCAGAAGATGGCAGTAGGAATCGTATCTTCGGGCATCTATCTTTCCGTCAGCAACTGCATTTTTGATAGCACATTCACTTTCATTGAGGTGGAGGCAATCGGTATAGCGGCAGCCATTGACATAAGGCCTGAAATCAGGCATCAAACCTGCAACCTCGTTTGCGGCTATATTCCACAATTGAAATTGACGAATTCCGGGTGTATCAAAGACAGCTCCTCCGGATTTCAGTGGAATGAGTTGTGCTGCAGTGGTGGTGTGTCGCCCTTTCTCGTTGTCTTGGCTTACCGATGCGACCGATAATCCAAGACCGGGTTGAATCGCATTGAGAAGGCTGCTCTTCCCTACCCCACTTTGCCCGGCGAGTGCTGTTTGTTTACCGCTTAGAATTGATTTCAAATATTGGATGTTCAATGTGTGTTCAGCTGACGTCATGAGAACGCGGTAGCCAATCGCTGCATAGACTCCAGCAAGTTGCTGTAGTTGTACTGGGTCAATGAGATCGATTTTGTTGATCACGACGATCGGCGTTACGCCACAGTGCTCAGCGGTCAATAAAAAGCGATCGATGAGTGCCGGTTTGATACTTGGTTCGCTAGCACTAGCAATGATGAGAAGGTAGTCAACATTTGCGACTAAAATGTGCTGTTGGCCTCTACTGGTTCGACTGATGATTCCACGTCTGGGCTCTACCGTTTCTATCATTCCATCTTTCGAGGAAGCTGCACGGAGCCTTACCTGATCACCAGCAACCACAGCGCTTCGTTGGTCAATGTTGAGAGACTTTAGCACCTGCCTCAACGCACATTCATACAGCTGGCCATCTTCACCCAAGACACGACTCTTGAGTCCATGAACGCTGATAACGCGGCCGCTTATCAATTGTTGTGAGAAATCATCTGAGTGGGATTCTGAGTGCTCATAGAACGTTCTCTTGCGAGTCAAGTCTCCCTTGCCACTTACTCGCTCGCTTTGTTCAGCGTCAGCTAACGTGTCTTGGTCACCAAGATGAAAATCACGCGTTAGATCGCTACGACGTACACGATCTTGGTACTTTTTCTTGAAGGCTGCTCTCTGTTTTTGACGCTTATTCTTGGCCATTTCGTCTCATGTTGAGCGAACCATATTTATGGTGAAACCGAAAGCATTCATTGCACCATCTATTCGCTGGAGTCGTCTTCCACATTGACGGTCGATTCCGTTGCTTCGTCTTCCTCGCTCGTTGTGGTGAGTTCACTGTTGTCTTGGTCGGATGAATCGTCGCTTTCATTAGGCTTTGGATTCATCTTAGCCTGAATTGACGGTCCAATAAGGTCCGTGAGTTCCTTCTCCCCGAGCTCCTCATGCTCGAGTAACGCCTTAGTGATCTTTTCAAGCTCAACACGGTGTTCTCGCAAGAGCTGCTCGGACTTCTGATCCGCCTCGAGAAGAATTCTTGCAACTTCCTCATCAATGAGCTCCTGAGTGTGCTCGCTGAATTGACGAGATTGGTGTATTTCGCGACCCAGAAATGGATCTTCGTCGCTGGTCTTATAACTGACCGGTCCAATTTTTGGACTCATTCCCCAGTGCGTAACCATCTTTCTTGCGATGCTTGTCGCCCGCTCAAGATCGTTTTCAGCACCAACGCACGTTTCGTTGTAAATGATTTTTTCTGCAGCCCTTCCACCAAGTAGCACGATCAGTTGATGATCCAGTTCCTTACGGCTGATGCTGAGCCGATCTTCGTTCGGAACGTACTGAGTGACCCCGAGGGCTCGTCCACGAGGAATAATCGTTACTTTGTGGACGACATGAGCACCATCGAGGTGCCATGCTGTGAGGGTGTGACCGGCTTCATGATAAGCAGTTTTTTCTTTTTCACTGTCCTGCAGAACTTCTTCGCGTTTCGCCCCCATCAAGATTTTGTCTCGCGCGTGATCGAAATCACTCATGCCCACGATCTTCTTGTTCTGTCGGGCTGCCCATAACGCGGCTTCATTAACCATGTTGCGAATGTCCGCGCCAGTTAAGCCAACTGTACCTGCAGCGAGGCGACGCAACTCGACATCCTCTGCTAACGGGACATCTCGAACGTGAACTTTGAAGATCGCTTCTCGGCCCTTCATGGTTGGTCGACCAACGGTGATGTGACGGTCAAATCTACCAGGACGAAGCAACGCAGGATCCAAAACATCCGGACGATTTGTCGCCGCAACAACGATTACCGCTTGATTCGCCGCAAAACCGTCCATCTCACCGAGGATTTGATTAAGCGTCTGCTCTCGCTCGTCGTGACCACCACCGAGACCTGCACCCCTTTGTCTTCCGACCGCATCAATTTCATCGATGAAAATAATCGCAGGACTGCTCTCTTTCGCAGTCTTGAATAGGTCGCGAACGCGACTAGCGCCAACACCCACGAACATCTGTATGAATTCACTGCCGTTTACAGAAAAGAATGGGACGCCAGCCTCACCAGCTACGGCTCTGGCTAGAAGGGTTTTCCCGGTCCCCGGAGGACCATTCAAAAGTACACCTTTGGGTACACGTCCTCCGAGCTTCTGAAACTTTTCAGGCGTTTTCAGGAATTCTACAATTTCTTCTAGGTCAGCCTTAACGCCTTCTAGACCTGCAACGTCCTTGAAGGTAACCATTTTCTCACTGGCTTCAAATCGCTTTGCAGGACTTTTGCTGAAACCCGACAGGAATCCTCCTCCCATAATGTCACTTCGTGTTCGACGAAGCATCATGAATAAGAAGAAGAGAATCCCCAACGGTAACCCAATCAATGCAATGAAGTAGATTACTTGCTGCGTGTTATCCGGCTCGAGGTAGTTGTATCGAACATTTTGAAGCTTCAACTGGGATTCCAGTTGTGTGACCCAGCCAGCGTCGGTCGGCCGGTTAAAGGCAAACTCTTCCAGATATTGGTCTGAATCTTCTGGTTTTGCTTTGCTGTTACGGTCGGGGTCGGCTTTGGGCCGCGCTTCTTCCGGGATATCTGGTCGTGTGACAAATTTCCCATAAACTCGTCGCTCGGCGATGCCTACCTCTTCAATATTTCCCCTACTCAGTTCGGACTGGAAGAAGCTGGCAGTGATCAGTGATCTCTCTTCACCTCGGTTGTAAAAAAGCAAAACAAACAGCGCTGCAAAGATGATCGCGATAAATAACGAGTTATTTCCTCGACGATTCTCTTGTTGCTCCGGCCTATTTGGTTCACTTTGGTCTGTCTTCTTTTCCATTTCCTGCCTTCAGGGCGATATCGATGCTTGGGAACTCGGGTGAAGCTGGGTCTGTGCGCAAATCGAGTCGTAAATTTACACCTAAGTTAGTCCCTTACCAGTGTATTGTAGTAGGTAAGTGGTGAAGTGACTAACCGACCACTCGCACTCACCTGTCGCTGGGGCCACAATTGTTAAAAATTGCCACTTTTTGAGCGTTTGTGTGGGTATGTGTCCAGAAACGAAGGAAAGAGATCCCGCAGAGTCGCTTGCTTCCACAAGCCATACCCGCACCGATCCGTGGTGAGACCTCCCCTCTCGAGATATCACCGAAAAAAACAAGAAAATATCACAATATTTCCGAGAGCCTCTTGAATCACATATTATTCGCCAGAGGGGTGTGAAACCGATTGATTCTTATTGTGGATCGGGCGGAGTGAATGGAATGGCATCGTTAAGAGCAGAGCTATCGAACTCCTGAAAAGGTTGTGTTTTGCAACTTGGGGCAGGTTAGCTCGCGAATTTGAACAAAACCTATTCTGATTTGAACTGATCAAGTGACACATTGATGCCCCGTTCATTTGCGATTTGAAGATGCATTCTCAGTTCTTTTTCAGTGCAACGTCTGATCAAAAGCACTTCCTCAAACGTAAATCCGGTTTCAATCAAACGCCAACTCCAGTACGGATCGGAGCCCAACCAGGTTGCGTATGGTTGATCTGAGAGATTGTGTTTGACCAGCTGAGGATCTTCAGGGTTTAACGGTCCACTGGGATTTGGGCTATCACTCTTTTCGTCCTTGATCGCGTTTGGCGTGGTGCCGGTGATGTTTTTGTACCGGTTGCCAAAGTCATGAGTTTGATTTTGTGTAACTTCAGTTGATTGATCGGAGGAGAATTGTGCAACAAGTTCTAATATGTCTTGTCCAAACCGTTCAGAATTAGACTCACCAATGCCCTTGATCTGCTTTAGTTCTTGAATGCTAAGTGGTTGCTTGGTCGCAATCTGTTCAATGGTCTGATTGGTCAGGACGCGGAAGGCAGGTACGCCGAGCGCCGCTGAGGTCTTCCGTCGCCAGCGTGTAAGGGCGTCTCTCAATGGATCGTTTGAGGAACCGGTATGATCAGGTGATACAATAAGATTATCAGCAGCGGCGGATCGGGGTTTAATGTCTTCTGTGTTCGATTCCTCGTTAATTTCTACTGGTTCAAGGTTTTTTGACGTTTGTCTCAGTTTCAAAGCAGTGTTTTCCGGAAGTGAGAATCCTGCTGGCAGCTTCTGGCGACCATGCATAATTTCTCGACCAAGATCTGTCATGTGTATCGTGGGTCTTCTTTGATCTATTTCCTGCTGCATTAGGAGACCAAATTCACTGAGGCAATCAATCACATCGGTGACTTCTATCTGTTTCATTCCCGAGAGTAGCCCATAGGTGCTAAGTCGATTTAGTTTCCATTGCGTCAGTTTCTTGTTCTTTGATCCGCAAAGCATTTGCGCGACCATGTTTTTTCCAAACCGACCATGCATGCGGGTAACTCCACTCATCACAATTTGCAATCCACGAATCAGATAAGGATCATGGTTGTCGGATGGTGTGGTTCGAGTCGTCGGTTTGTTTTTTTCCTCTGTACTGTCTGGGTTACAGCGATCACAGTTTCCGCAGGAGTCTCCATTCTTCTCGCCAAAGTAATCGAGGATCACTTGTTGCCGACACTTCGGGTTTCTCGCAAACGAAATGACTGATTCTAATTTGTCGTATTCACCTGTTTTCCGTTTATTCAGTTGCACGAAGTCGATATCAAGCTCGTTAAAATCCTTGTTTCGATCGAGGAAATGAATGCCGCGGCCTCGAAAAGGTGGTACATAATCGAACGCTTTTAATTTGCATAATTCACGCAAAGCACGAGTGAGCTGTGATCTTTCCACACTCGCCACTTTGGCGAGCCATTTTGGTGTTGTGTAGACATCATCGCCACGCCGGTCACCAATCACTGACTCTACCGCTTGAAGTACTTTTCTTCTTACTTTTGCTTCAATGGGTACCACGTCGAGCAGAGTCGGTAGCTCCGAGTCAATTCGCACAATCGCTTGGTTCGAATTACTATCTAACCGTTTCAAGACACCTGATTTAGCGAGTAATTGTTCCGCAGTGCTGATTGCTTCGTTACTGTCCTTCGTCCCGATGGATTCTCGCACTTCCTCCAGTGTTAATTCGATGGGATCTTCTTCACGAGAAAGAAGGAATTCGTAAACTTGTTTTACTGAATCTCTCGACGGGTAACGGTTTTCGATAAAGAATTCTTGGATATAGCGATCGCTGTAGGAAAAAAGAAGAAGGCATTCACTTGGTTTGCCGTCGCGACCAGCCCGCCCCGCTTCCTGATAGTACGCTTCCAAGCTCCCAGGCATATTGTAATGAACAACAAATCGAATGTCGGATTTATCGATTCCCATGCCGAAAGCATTTGTCGCAACGATCACACTGATGTCGCCTTGCATGAACTGATCTTGTGTTTGCTGTCGCTTTAGCGGATCAAGGCCAGCGTGATAGACACCGATTTTTCTATTCGTTGAATCACGAATGGAATCGGCAATTTCTTCACACCTTTTTCGCGTTGCCGCGTAAATGATGCCCGAACCTGTTCTTTGATTAAGGTAGGTCGCGAGTTCAGTGGCTTTGTCTTTTTCTGATTTGCAATGTCGGACACTGAACCGAAGATTCTCTCGGCTGAACCCTGTGATGAAGACACTTGGCGATCGAAGATTGAGTAAGTCCGCGATATCGCTTCTTACAGCAGGTGTAGCCGTAGCGGTTAGTGCAATCGTTTGAACATTCTTGAGGTGCCGTTCTCTAAATTGACCGAGTCGCGAATAATCCGGGCGAAAATCATGTCCCCATTCACTGACACAATGTGCTTCATCAACTGCCAGCAAGTCAATTTTGCAGCCAGCGATTGCATCGATGAAACGATTGTTGCGAAGTCTCTCGGGAGCAACGTAAACGAGATCAAGCTCGTTCAATTGCATGCGTTTCATCACATCGGATTGTTGACTTGTTGTAAGGCTGCTGTTGATTAATTCCGCTCGGATCCCCAGGGCCTTAAGCGAGTCGACTTGGTCCTTCATCAATGCGATCAGTGGAGATACAACGATGCTAAGCCCGGGTCGAATAAGGCTGGGAAGTTGGTAGCAGAGGCTCTTGCCTCCGCCAGTTGGCATCACGCACATCACATCCGTTCCGCAGAGGACAGCGTCAACGACGTCTTTCTGTCCAGGGCGAAACCGCTCCAATCCTAACTTCGGCAAGTATGAGATGGGGTTCGGAGTGTCGTCCATGACAGTACAATCCAAAGGGATGAGATCCGTATTTAACGGCTTGGCAGGTGGCAATTCGTCGGCTTTGTTCATGGAAAAGTATAGGCTTTGTTTGCTCTGCACCAAAGCTCACCAGCGGGATCTATCGCTTCATCGAAAGAAACTTGATCAACGGGGGCACCCCATGCGAGCCATATCGCTCAAACAATCAGAACTCACCTATCAGGCTTCTACTGCCGAACCCATTCCTAATGTGGGAGAAGTCCTCGTTGATATCTCTTTGGCAGGGATTTGCGAGACGGACTTACAGCTCTGCAAGGGATACATGAGCTTTTCGGGTATCCTCGGTCATGAATTTGTTGGGGTAGCAAGGTCAGGCAAGTATGCAGGTCAAAGAGTTGTGGGAGAGATTAATTGCATTTGTTCCCGATGTGAGTGGTGTCTAAAAGGCGCTGGCAATCATTGTCCATCACGCTCGGTCATAGGGATACTCGGACGCGACGGAGCTTTTGCAGACGTTTTGGCGATACCCGAAATGAATTTGCATCCCGTTCCCGATACGGTTTCCGACGAGCAAGCCGTATTTGTGGAGCCACTCGCCGCCGCCTTGCAGGTCGGCAGGCAGGTGGATTTAGAGAAATGTTCCGTCGCGGTTCTTGGCGACGGAAGGCTTGGCATGTTGTCCGCCCAAGCCACTCGATTGACGGCAGATGCCGTATTGGTAGTAGGAAAGCACGTTGAGAAGTTAACGCGTTTTGAAAGACTTGGGATACCGACCGTGCTTTTGGGTGCTCTACCACAAGGGGCAGCTTTTGACGTCGTGATCGATTGCACGGGTTCTTCGAGTGGTTTATCTCTGGCTACACAGTTGGTCAAGCCATCGGGCACAATTGTGATGAAAACAACCGTGGCAGGAAATCATGACGTATCTCTCGCTTCAATTGTGATCAACGAGATTAATCTTGTCGGTTCCAGATGCGGACCTTTTGATCAAGCTTTATCCGTGCTTGATTCAGATTCAGTCGACCTCACTGGCTTGATAAGCCATCGTTTTTCTCTCGCGGAGATTGATGATGCCATGAGGGCTGCAGTCTCCCCGGAGGCTTTTAAGGTCATTTTAGACATGGGAATGTAGCCGGTGCATGATCGATGTCACTTCAAGGACATTTGAACTCAAACCCAATTGTCCGTCTCAGGCAAATGCGAAACCACAATCACAGCATTAAATAGGTTAGCGATGGGCAATGCGAGCAGAGTCTGGGTCACGGATTCAATTGACGAATCACTCTCTGGACGATTTGCTCGATCGTATCATCGGGCAGCGAAACATGATGATTGACGTTCGCAACTTGCGATACAAGAGCATCGATTTCTCGTTGGGTTCTCGCCACCGCTTGCTGTTGATGTTCCGACAGCGGTACACGACCGGGACCAAGATCCCAACCTCGCGACCGGGCGCCGGCGCGAAATCCCTCGGGGAATTCCCCAAGGGATATCATTGCATCAAAGAGGGGAATCAGTTGGTACTGTAGACGCATTGCTTCTTCAATATTACCTGCGGCTACATGACGATAAATCGCTCCCGTTAATTCCGGGACGACACCGCTCGTCGCATTAGTACCTCCATCTGCACCTGCAAGAAGCATCGGTGCAAGGGATGCATCCCATCCTGTGAGAAACGTGAAGTCATCTCGCATCGGGCGAATCGCTGAGATCATTCTCATCATGTTCGGTAGATCACCGCTACTGTCTTTTATACCCACCACTCTGGGGAACTCGGATGCAAGTCGAATCACCGTATCAACTTCAATCGGCGAAGCAAATAACGGAATATTATAGAGGGTCACATCAACTTGAACATTTTCAGCGATCTCTCGGAAGTAGGCGTAAACACCTTCGCTACTCAGGCGATAGTAGAAGGGTGCGACAATCGCGACGGCTCTGACTCCAAGTTCACCGTAAGCGTCACAAGCTTCAATCGTAGCCTTTACATTTGCTTCCGCTGCCCCAGCTAGCACGGGGACACGGCCGGCGGTTTGCTCCACGACAATTCGAACGATGTCGCGACGTTCCTCCGCAGAGAATCTCACAAATTCTCCGGTGCTACCGTTGGGGTAGAGTCCGTCAACTCCTCGGTCGATGAGCCAGTCGACGTAGCCCCGAAGTTGCTGCTCGTCAATTCGGCCGTGTGCATCAACGGGAGTGATGTTCGGGGTGAGGATTCCGCGGATTCTTTGAGCCATGATTGTGAATGACTTGGGGGAGATTAAGGTGATTGACGACCAAAAAAACTAGCTTCTGGTTTGGGTATGCGACATTACCATATGTCGCTTTCCTCTGGAGTTATTTTCGGCTTTATGTTTTTAACGATCGTAACGATTCCAACTTCAAATCAACCCTTCACCCTGCAAGTAACTCGCTAATGTGACATTCACTGCCAAGGCTTTTTCCCACCACGTTGCAGGTGGACCTGTAGTCTTCGAATCATTGCTGCTAGATCTTTGGGTCTTTTAGCAGCCAAATTAGCTGTCTCGTAGGGATCAACCGACAAGTCATAAAGCTCGAAAGCATTGGTGGGTAAGTTGTGCACGAGCTTCAGATCCCCGAAGAGCACAGATTCGATTGATAGTCCCGCGTATTTTGTGCCCCCTTCACGACGCACAAAGTAAACCTCTCGGTCTGGCCAAGAGTGCTTTGGATCATCGAGGACTGGCGTCAAAGAAATTCCGTCAATCTTGGGATCTGTTGGTGCTTCAATCAGTTCGAGGATTGTTGGAAAGAAATCAGCGGTGGTGCAGACAGCACTTGTCGTCGTTTTTGGTTCTGTGCGACCCGGTACGAGAATGCATCCAGGGATGCGCAGTCCGCCTTCGTACATTGATTGTTTACCATCACGTAAAGGTCCATTGTTTGCGCCAACATTTAGCTGACCACCGTTGTCACTCGTGAAGATAATGATCGTGTCTCTTTTGTTTTGACTTTCGTTAAGTGCTTTTAGGACTTGCCCGATCCCATCATCCATGTGCTCAATCAGCGCAACGAGTTTGGCTCGTTGCAAACTCATTTCTGGGTCCCGGCGTTGTACTTTAGTAAGCCATTGATCAGGAGGTTGAATGGGCGTGTGTGGTGCGTTGTAGGCGAGGTATAAAAACCAAGGCTGTTGAACTGACTGCTTATTCTGCTTCGAAATCCAGTCAACTGCCCACTCAGAGAATAGGTCAGTAGCATGGCCCTCGGGGTCTATCTCATCACGATCGTCTACCATGTAGTTATTTCCATGACGGCGATGGTGGTAATAATCATCCATCATGTCGCCCAAAAAACCTTTGAAACTATCAAATCCGTGGTTCATAGGGTGATCCTCAGAAGTCAGCCCGAGATGCCATTTACCGATGCCTTTCGTGAAATAACCTTGTTCTGAAAGTTTCTTGGGAAGGGTCTGAGTGATCGGTGAGAAATTACCCCAGCTATTTTCGGCGTGAGTCCGAATCACACCGGGAACGCCTACTCGATCTGGGTAGCAACCGGTGAGAACGGAGGCTCGTGTGGGCGAGCATACCGGGCAGTTCGCATAGAGTCTTTTGAATTGAAGCGATCGCTCAAAAAGTTGGTCTAGATGCGGTGTGCTCATGTCATTGCTGCCTAGACAACTCAGGTCACCATACCCTAAGTCATCGACAATCATTAACAGCACATTTGGCTTGTCAGATCCATGGGTAATTGGATTTAAACTGAAGCTTGTAATGTTAGCGAGGATAAAAAGACCAAGTCGAAGTGTGAATCGCATGGGAGTGTTCTGGTTATGCTTGAAAAAGAAGGGTTTTACGGGGGGAAATCATGGAATGTTATGAGTTCGAGCGGGTGAAATCTCTAATTTAGGATGTTCGATCAAGGCGGACAGCGGTTTGCACACGCGACCAAAAATATTGACCAAGCCACCATGGTGAACTAGTATTTTTCGGAGGGGAGTTTAACAGCTTACCCTCGGTCAGTGGCGTAAAATGCAGTGTTGAAAGTTCTTGCTGCCTCGTTCTCTACTGACAACTTTACAGCATCTGAAAGATTCGACTCGCTACGGATGTATTGGGATTCCTTTTCAAGCGTCGATAAATACGTTCCTACTGAACACTCACAAGCACGCCGAGTTCCACAAGATGGTAGCCGAAGACTTACCACAATCAGGTGAATCCAAAGGTGAGTTTGGACACGAGTCCGAGGGTGATGTGAGCAACATCGAGGGAAATCTTTCTGAACTGTCCACTGATCAGTCTGCTCATTCTTTACCAGAGGGGTCTACACAAGGGCAGTCCGGTAATCACTCATCCGCTAATGAAGAACCTTCGGTCGAGGGTAATGATATTACTCAGGCAAAGACCGTTATCCGCGGATCCTCAAGAGTTCAGCAGCATTCAGTTCACACTCAGGCAGGCCGAGGATCACCCGCGGCCGTCGCAAAGGTCTTGCTTGGACAATACCTCAACCACTTCTATCTCGAGGAGCTGATAGGTGGCGGGGGTATGGGAGCGGTTTTTCGAGCTCATGACAACCAGCTTGATCGAACTGTCGCAATCAAGGTGATTCCATTTGTTGCTAATGACCCTGACCTGCAAAGGCGTTTTCGTAACGAGGCACAAAGTGCAGCAAAGTTAGATCATCCTCAAATAGCTCGCGTGTTTGATGTTGGTAGTCAGGGCGATTGGCACTACATCGTCTTTGAATATATCAATGGTAAAAACATTCGTGACCTCGTCGCCATCCAAGGTGTGCTTTCCATTGATGATGCGGTGTTTTACACCTGTCAACTCAGCGAGGCGTTGCAGCACGCATCCGACCGTGGCATCGTGCATCGTGATATCAAGCCATCGAACGTTTTGATTTCCGACGATGAAGGAATAAGGCTAGTTGACATGGGGCTTGCCCGATCAGCTAGTTTGGATCTCAGTGAGGATATGACAGCGAGTGGTGTGACGCTGGGTACGTTTGATTATATTTCGCCCGAACAAGCAAAAGATCCCAGGGATGCTGATTTGCGCAGCGACCTCTACTCCTTGGGTTGCACGTTGTACTTCATGCTGACAGGCAGTCCACCGTTTCCGGGTGGGACAATGCTGCAGAAACTGCTGAGTCACGGAAACACTCCGCCCCCGAATGTACAAAGCAATCGCAGTGGTGTCAGTGATAGCCTTAAAGCTGTCATCGATAAGATGCTTGCTAAGAGGCCATCGGATCGATACCAAACCGCTCACGATCTTCTCGCTGATCTTAAAGAGGTAGCAAATCGTGACGGCTTGAACCGTTCGCAATCACTTAATCCTAACTTGGTGTTACAGTCACGGCCGTGGTTGCTTTTTATGGAGCGAAATGCTCCTTGGTTTGTTGCCTTAAGTTTGCTCTTGATCGTTGCGGCGTGGTTGCAATTGCAATCCTACGCTTATCGCGCCGATATTCGAGTTCCAGAAATGAGTCGACAGAGTGCAGAGGGTGAAACGCTCATCCCACAGTCTGATCGCGAATTGGATTTGGAGGATTCTGTGCTTGAATCCTCAGGGGATAGTACAACCCGGGATGAAATAAGTTCTGCGTTGGCAAATGAAGAAGCCAATCCTGGTGCTCTCATTAATGCGGAAAAGACTGAATCATTTTCGGAGTCTGACGGCGCCGCATCGAGTGATGTTGACGTCGAGGATCGCACCAGTCTTGTGGGTGGAGATAACGGTAGCGAGGTACTTGATGTACCTAGTGCTGGGACCGATGAACCAAGTATTGATAATGGAGCACGAAATCCTTCGTCGTTCGAGACAATGCCATCGGATGATGTTACCGACGGAGATCTAGAATCCGTCGCAGATATCAATGTGATTCGAGTGATTGGGAATGCTGATGACAAAGGGGAATTCGAAGGCGATGGTGTCATCACGACCAGTGATCTGGAGGCAGCTTTGCGGTTTGCAAATCAGTATGAGTCCACAACTCGTATCGAGTTGACCGTGCCTTTGATCGTTTGCGATCGCCCGATTGTGTTGGAGTCAGACGATTTGTTGATCACTTCAACGATAGGTGGCACGACGGTCGTTTTTCAGCCACAAGATTCGCTTGCAATGGCGAGATCGAAAATGTTCACAATTGGAAGTCACTCGGTTGTCTTTGAGGATTTGCATTTTGTGTGGAATGTGCCGGCCAACGATCTTGATGGGGGATGCTTGTTTGAATTGAACCCCAATGAGTTGGTTCGTTTCACGGACTGCTCCATTACGGTTAACAATCCAGCCTTGACTGACGAAGTCTTCGCGTTTGATGTGATCACCGATCTAAATGGGCGCAGGGATCCACCGCAGGAAAGTGAGGAGAAACTTCCTTTGGTTTGGATAGAACTAAATAACGCGATTGTCAGAGGGCAGATGACGATGTTGCGTATGGATTATGCGACACGGTTGTGGCTGGATTGGGATAACGGCTTGCTCTCCGTTACGGATCGTATGATTGATACCGCAGGGGCTTTGTACGCTTCCGAGCCAGGCAATGGGTTGATTCGCATGAAGTTTTGGCGAGTCACAGCCCATGCTCCGAAAGGCATTTTCTTGATGCGGGTAGGGGTGGGTGGCCTTTACCCCGTAGAGATCGACCGTCTGGCGCACGAATGCGTCTTCTGGGTTGATTCCGGGGTTCCGCATTTTGACTTCAGGGGTTTCGAAAGTGTCACGTCGAGTGAACCCCTCAAATTGCAGGGGGCGTCGAATACCTATCTAACAAATCCTGAGCGATCTGACCCGATGTTGCGAATCATATCGAATTCGGACGACCGAAAAGTAGTGTCCATGGAAGATGTTGCCTCTCGAGCTGTGACTTGGGCAGCTGACAAGTCCCCACGATGGTCTGTGAATTGGGCTTTTGAGGGTGTAGAAAGAATTTCTTTCGATCAGCGGTCACCTCCAAATTACCGTCAAATTGATCCAAATCCTCTCGGTTTTGATGAAAAAGCGCTGCCGAATTTGCCCGAACGAGGTGAATTTGACGGCAAGGCTATACAAGCGGCATTGTCAATTCAGACAAATCGATGAGAATCCTACTGGCCATTTGACTTTTGTTGTCCCGTAGGACTTAATTAAGAGACGTCGATCAAAAGACGGTCACTGAAACCCACCCCCCAATTCCTGACAAGGGCAAATTGCTCCGAACTTGGCCAATCTGTTCTGAGTTACTCACCGAGTGTTTTGGGGATTTCGCGATTTTGGAGTTTTTGAATGAAACGTTTTGCTATTGTGTTCGGATGTCTGATGTTTTTTGCGTCGCCAGCTCTGGCGAACAGCACTTTCAGTAAATTCTGGAAGGCAGAATTTGCAGGGGCTGAGGCGGATGAAGGATTTATTAAAGCCGTTAAGACACAAGGTTGCTACATCTGTCACGTCAACGGGGAAGATAAAAAGAAAGTCCGTAATGAGTACGGTGAAGCAATTCACAAGTACCTCGACGCAGAAGATTTTCCGAAGGATTATGTAAAGGAGAATCCAGAGGAGGCGAAAGCCAAAATCTTGGCTGGTTTCAAGAAAGCCGGTGAGCACAAAAGCAAAGACGGAAAAACTTTCGCTGAGAAAATCAAGAACAATGAAATCCCCGCTACTAACTCTGGCAAGTAACGGTTAGTGCGTGATTCGTTAGAATCTTCACCGCCTGCCCTCTCTCGGCAGGCGGTTTTTTTATGCTTACTGTTTTGACCTCAAGCCTGAATTCTTTGTGGCTCATCACTCCAAGCTCTGTCGCAAACCGCTCGCTTGTATCTAGTCATCCATGTTTTTTTGAATGGGAAAATTATGAAGTACTTCAAATTGAATCTGCTTATTCTGTTGCATACTTTTGCGATTAGCCTCGCAAGTTCCGCTCAAGAGCCGAGCCAGTTTGTTTCATTATTCAATGGCAAAGATATGAACGGATGGAAGACGTCTGAAGAGAATCCAAGCAGCTGGAAAGTCATTGATGGAATGCTGGTTTGTGACGGTCCACGATGCCATCTTTTTTATGCGGGTGAAATGGCGCCGTTTGATGATTTCCATTTCATCGCGGAGGTGAAAACCACTCCCGGTAGTAATGCCGGTATTTACTTCCATACGAAATATCAGCCTTCAGGCTGGCCCAAGTATGGATACGAGTGTCAAGTGAATATTACGCACAAGGATCCCAAAAAAACAAGCAGTTTGTATGCAGTTGAAAACGTTGCTGATCCAGGGCTGAAGGATAATGAATGGTACACGCAAGAGATCATTGTCAAAGGTCGCCGTATCCAGCTAAAGGTAAATGGCAAAACGTTGGTTGATTACACTGAGCCACCAAACAAGCAACCAGAGAGCAAGCAATTCGAACGACGGCTCGATTCAGGAACATTCGCTCTCCAGGCTCATGATCCTGAGAGTAAGGTCTACTTCCGCAATCTTCGGGTTAAGAAGCTAGAAGATTAATCATGAGTCTGGGGCGTCGATCGCATTTGAACCAATGCTGGATTGGGCTTGGGATTTACCAGTCGGCGAGTGACTATTACCCGTTGGAGCGATAGCGTTGTTTTAATGGGGTAATTCGTTACTTGCCGAGAAATCCATCGAAGAGGAGTTCAAGAGCAGGGTTTGTCGCTTTCCTGACAGTGAGTCGATCGCCGGGTTGAAGTGCGTAGTCGCTAGAAGGTTGAACATTATCACGACTTCGCCCCATCTTGATTTCCATCGGGACACCGCTAATCGACTCATCCGAAGGTCGATGCAGCGTTGCATCGACATGACCAAGTTTTTCAATCACACCCGTCTGAGTTAAAAGTTCGCTGACGTAGACGGTTCGATCGCCCTCTGGTAGCGGTAAGACTCGTACAGTGGATGCGTCACCAATAACTTGTAGCACGACACCATTCTCTGCTTTAGCCTGTCGAACAGCGTAATAGATTTTTTCCGTCATGGACGGATCGATATCCGTTGCGATTCCTTGCCTTCGAAAACCATCTGATTTTTTGTCGGGGAATAGACTTGTCGGTAGCTGCAAGGGCGCACAGCCACAAAGGGTTGTGGTGAGAAAAATCGTGGCCAAAACGACTGCTCTGTGGTTGTTTTGTAAACCGCTAATTGTTTCAGCTTCCTGAGTATTGACTTTCATCTGCACGCTCACCCACACATGTCTTGGGGGTTTGTAACGATTAGGCCGACTTTTTGGTTATCGGCCTTTTGATCCTGGGACTTGCAAGGAATACTCGTCAATACTGGTCACTGAATACAAGCTCAATTGTTCTCCGACGCTGCCGGAGGCCCACTCCAGTTGCATAGCACATTGGGAAGATTGCGACTCTTTGAGATGCGAACGGCATCCTGAGGTTGCTTCAGATTCGTGAATGAGCCTTTAAAACAGATCAGCAGGGAGACACACGGCTGCGGAAATTACCAATAATTGAGCGTTCAAGTCCGACTCCCGGATTTTTACTCACGCGAGAAAGCCCTCCAGTATTTCTCATAAACACTCCCTGCCGGGGGGGCTGGCTTGCTATCAAAGCCTGGTAAGAGTTGCTTTCAGCCTTGTTTTCGGAGGCACGTCTTAATTTCCTGCCGAATTCCTGCTTCACGAACTTCGAATAGGCGGCTATACTCCGCGACCCTCCAACTGTTGTAAATAAGACTCAGAAGTTTAATCGAGAAGACTGATGGCTCGGCAATGTGAAGCTTGCGGTAAGAAAGTCCAAATGGGCAATCGTGTCGAAACCCGCGGTAAAGCTAAATATCTAGGCGGTGTTGGTACTAAAATTACCGGCGTCACCCGTCGTAAATTTGTCCCGAACCTGCAGAAGGTTCATGTCACTCTGCCCAGCGGACAGAACACCACGATGCGAGTCTGTACGCAATGCATTCGCAGTGGTGTAGTTCGTAAAACGGTGAAAACAAAGCCATTTGATGTCAGCGGCGCAAAGTAACGATCCTGTCTCCTTGACCGATCAGGAAGTCCGTAAACTTGCATTTCTTGCTCGTTTGGACCTATCGGATCAAGAAGTTACTGAGATTCAGCCACAGCTCGCACAGATTCTCCGGTTCATTCAAACCCTATCCGAGCTTGATACTCAGGGGGTTGAGCCGATGACAACCGCTCTGGATGTTGACAATCGTTGGCGAGCTGATTCGGAGCGTCCTGGTCTGTCTTGTAGCCAAGCTCTGACTAACGCTCCTTCTGCTGACGAGGAGTGTTTCTTGGTACCGGCTGTGTTGGGAAATACTGCGTCCAAACGGGCTTAGTTGGCGTTTAAACGCTCAGGCTAGGCTGATTCATGCCTCGATTTCGGACCTTAACCAAGATTGGTCCATGATGGGTTTGGATAGTTGGCCATCTCCAATCGAGCTAGCATTCGAAAGCTCTTGGGGTGCTTTTGTCGCTTTGTCTGTGGCGATAGCGGTTAGTCCTTTGTCAGCTGAGAACAAAATCATTCAGTTTTATTCTGAAACGTGGCATCTACCTTGTTTCAAGTTGCTGAAAATGTTCACAATCGCGCTTGCAAGAGCTTGGCTAATGTCCTCCACGTAAGCGTGCTGTGTGTTTTCGGAGACCCTGATGATGGTGAATTGTATGACTCAAGGTTTGATTCCACTGCCTTTCCTGTCGCTTCTGACTTTGTTTGGCATGTCTTCATATGAGTTTTGTCAGATGCATGCGCAGGATATGAATTTACCGGTGGCTCGACGCATGCGGTCCATTACAGAAACAAGTGCTGTGGAACGCTATCGAGCAGATCGCGTTAGCGTCGCGGATCCAAAAAGGGAGGACTTGAGAACATTGAGTCAGCCGCACTTGGGTCGCACTCCGGTGACAACAGAGTCTGCAGCGAAGGTTGAAAGTGTCGGCGGAACAAAACTAGTTCAATTCCAATTTCCAACGCCTGGGAGTAGTTCAGCAGCTGGAGGTGATTTTCTGAATCCTACAGCGGATAACCCACAACCAGAGACACCGGATACCGGAGCGTTAGCTCCTTTCTCGCAGCCTGGGCAATCACAGCCACTCGACTCCTCCGTTGGTGGTGATTTGTCGAATTCGGGGGGCAATCGAGAATTACCTCGAGTCTTTGGATCCGAACCAGTAGCTAAATCACCGGAAAACAAGGATTCTGGGGAGTATGCTCCTTTCTCTTCGATTGATCTGGGGGAGCAGTATGCGACGGTTAATAATTCCACATTTGTCGCACCTCCGAGTGGTTATATCGCGACTACCTCATGGGGGAAAAATGCTGTCAACCCGAAGCCTTATTCATCAATTGCATCGATACCATCGCAAAAAACTTCGGTTCAACCGGCTCAATCTTCATCTACAAATGGGTTAGTGAGGATCGCCGATTCAAACACTTTGGGACGGTATCCCGCTGTACCAACGAGGCCGCTTTTGAGTTTTGGGCAAGAGCTGAATTGTGTCGTGGTAGGGCAAGGGGTATTGGGTCAGCCAGTGGCGTACGTGCCGGGTCAGTGGATTCGAAATAGTGTTCGATACCTGCTGCCCTAATTTCAGCGTGTATGCTCAATTATTGCTTGATCAATTGAGTTCTGGTCTTCGTATCTATTCTGACAGGTTGGTGTATTCAAGCCCTCGTTTTCTCGTCGAGATTGATGCAGCTAGGTAGTTTTAATAGCTTTTGTGAATCATGACTGCCCTGACAACCCTTCTGCTCCCGCCGCGTCGTGACCATACGCTTGCGATGCAACAAGGGGAATTTATGGTTCCAGCGCCGCAGTCATCCTTTGACCTCGCAATCGTGATTGATGTACTTCGCGCGACTTCGGTTATGGTTACCGCATTAAATGCCGGCGCAAAGAGCGTGACCACTTGCGGAACCATTCAGGAAGCACGATCGCTTGCCGATCGTCAGCAGTCTGAAGTCGTCTTATGCGGTGAAAGGAATTGCCAAAAAATCACCGGGTTTGATCTTGGTAATTCACCCAATGAGTATCAAGAAGCTTCCGTCTTGGGAAAGCATGTCATTCTTACCACGACCAACGGCACTGCAGCGATTGAGGCAATGAATGAGGTTCCCTCTCTTATAATTGCTAGCTTTCTCAATCTCTCCATTGTCGTTGAGCGGATGGCGACAGCAGACTCCGTCTGCATTGTTTGTGCAGGGACCAATGGCTTTGTTACCGCTGAGGATGTCTTGCTCGCCGGCGCACTTGTGTGGGAAATGGAGCGTTTAAAGGGAGGCACTCAGCTAGATGACGCCTCGATGCTGGCGTCAGCCTTTTGGTGTAATCGCCTCTCCATCAGCCCTCAACAAACACATTTCCCCGATCCTTTAACACTTTCCCGCTGTTTCGAACAAACGTTGGGTGGGCGCAATTTATTACGACTAGGTTTCGGTAAAGATCTCGATACATGTAGCCATATTAATTCACAGCCAGTAATTCCCGTGAGGGTGCAAGCAACACCATCTGAATTTCGATTGTGAGATTGGCGTTTCTTCCTGAGCCTAATTCAATGATTTGATAGCGTTACTAAATTGAGATTCTTGGCATGCATTATTTTGATCGATCACTGTGTCTAGTTCACTGATGGCATCGACGATTTCACCTTGCATCCAGCTTCCGTGAGCCGCTAATAACAAATGGTGAAGATACCTTTTCCTGCTGGTTTACATACTTGCAGGTTCTCATGGATGAGGAGTGCGAAATGTCAACGCAATGGATCCCACCGAGTGAATGCCGATCTTTAGCCGTCTTAGTTGAGACGGTGATTGGGCAAATTTTAATTCAGTGTAAGGCTCCAATTTGTTTGGAACTTGACATCGACACTGCGATAGAGGTGCCAGCCGACCCAGAAAGGATCGTGAGTTTGTTGGAAACTCTTGTGGCTCAATCTCTTGAGGAGATGGAAGGCGGTGGTGATCTGACCGTTACGGCCTATCAATCTCCCGTTGAGGTTGAGTTGGAATTGGCCGATACCGGGTGTGATGTTGAAAAACGTCCAAAGCGACTTCCAATCGTCGCTGCGACCATTGGTGCTAGCCTTTCTTGGCAAAACTGTCCGCAAGGCGGCGGTGCGGTCACAATTCGCTTTCCGAGGCAGCACCAAATTCAACGTGTTGCTGCGTAGGTGCGATTTTTGGATTTAGCCTGTGGCTCGGGATTTATGTGGGTCTCAGCGGCTCGTTTGTCGAGGAATTACCGCATTTGATCAGTTTGAGTACGCGTATGCGTAGCTGGGTATCTGCCTTCTGATCTGATGAAGCGGGGGCATAGAGATTAGCATTCATCGCGGAATAATTGTCGCGGAAAGTTCTGTTAATGAGTGAGTAGGCGAATGGACGGCACCCATCTAGCCTTGAGTTATTGGCTCAGCTGTGAAAATTCGCGAAGAATAATTAACTCGCTCTCGTCTCACTCCTTGATTCCTGCTAGGTATACCAAGTATGGAATTACTTAAACAATCAACTGGACAGGCACGGGACGTTTTCGTTTCCATGCCGCCGTTATCACGCGTGATTTTCATTGCAATGATGATTCTCGTGATCGGTGGGCTGGCGATGTTTATCCGATCTTCGAGCACTCCAAATCATGAATTGCTATTTGGTGGACGGACGCTGGTAGATCATGAACTGGATGCAATTGAGCTAGCGTTCAGTCGATCGGGGCTTAATGCGTGGAGTCGTGAAGGTCGACAGATTCAAATACCGCGAGATAAGCGATCCGAGTATCTCTCCGCATTGTCAGAGGCTTCAGCACTCCCTTTTACTCTTCGAAATCCAATGCAAGAAGCATTGGAGTCGAACAATTTGTTCGACTCAAACTCGGCTCGCGATTCACGAGAGATGCTTGCGAAAGAACAAGATCTCGGAATGAAAATCACCGCATTTCCTGACATTCAATGGGCAAGTGTTGAGTATGATCAAGGGGAAAAACGGGGGTTGTCGGCGACCAGACCGCAATCTGCCAGCGTGCTGGTCATGCCAGAGGGTTCTCAGCCTTTGCATCCGAATCGAATTAAGAGCATTGAGGATTTGGTGCGAGGATCGTTTGCTGGTCTTGAGTCAGAGGACATCGTAGTCATCGACACCAATGCAGAGGCGAGTGGTGCGGTGGAAAATGAAGATCCTTTGTTCCGTAAGCAGAAAGAAGCAGAAGCAAGTATTGAGCAAAAACTGCGGGGTTTATTGGCAGGTTTTCCAGCCAAAATTGCCGTCTCTGCAGAGATTGATCCGACGATGGACGCACATCGGGCAGTATTGAAAATTCAATCGGAGCCAGTGCATTTGGTGACGCCAAAAAAGCTCATTGACGTGATGCAAAACCAGGAGAGTTTAATTGGGTCATCTTCAGAAATTGCCAGCGTGATCGGTAACCGATCCGTGATAGTTGAAGAGACAGTAAACGCACCCGCTAACCCTGAAGATGGAACGATACAAGGTCAGCAGTATGAAGCGTCTCGGCTCGCATCCTTGCAAATAAAGTCAGTGCGTGTATCAGTGGGTTTGCCGACAAGTTATTACGAGCAGCTCTTTGATCAGGAATCGAGCAAGATTAATCCAATGGTGATTCGCGAAAAAAGACCGGCAATGTCGGAGGAAGATTTCGAGAGACTACGCGCGAAAACCAAAAAGGTAATTCAGACTGCCGTCACGGTTCTATTACCTAGTGTGACAAAGCAAGATGACACCCCTTTAGTTGAGGTATGGGATTACGCAGATTTTCCAAACGATGAAATCTTCGCAATAAAGAACTCAGATGGTTTTCTAGCGTGGCTTTCAGGTTCTTGGGTAACACTCTTGGTCGTGTCGATCTGCATTTTTGGCCTCTGGAATGTACTTGGAGGTTTCCGAGCCTATCGAACAAAAGTTCATCTTCCTAATTCTGACGTGATGTTAAGTCGAACCGGGGAACTCAGTCAGCAAGAACAACCCCAACCTAATCTACACAGCATGTTAGATGCCGAAGGCGACCCTCCCGAGGTCGAGCGAGCATTATCGACATCGGTTGAATCTGATCCTGAAGCGGCCACAAAAGTGATTCGTAGCTGGATACGGCAGGCAGCCTAAATTTACCCGTCGTTGCTCTCGGTTTACACATTGGTTCGCTCCGGAAATCACACTTCTCACGGGTGAAAATCCCATTTAGTCGGTGAGTCCATCCACGCTTAAGGTGAGATTCACTCTTTCGGTAATCGGTGGCAATTACCTATAAGGGACTTATTCCAATGCTTGCCCGTGATGAGTTTTGGACTTGAGGGTTGGCTTTCTTTTTGTGGATTTGATGGATTAGATCATGACGTCGCGTCGTTGGATTTCGGAAGTTGATCGTGCAACGGTATTACGCCGATTAGCGATCGTTCTTCGCGATCTAGCACCTGGCACTTACAAGAAGATCATTGCGTCTCTGGATGACTCAACCAAGCGAGACATTGCTGATGCAATTACTAACCTCGGCCAAGTCAGTGCAGAAGAACGACAGCATTCTTTTGAATTGTTTCAAGCCAGTTTTGAAATACAGAGAGAGCAGGAATTATCAACTGATTCCTTACACTTGAGCGGACTCGAATCTAATGTAGAGCATAGCTTGAGCGAATCTCCACCAGCTGTCACTGATAAATCAAAGGACTTTTACTTTCGCCATCAAGCACAACGATTTCGTGCTGTTACTTCCCCCGAAGCTGTTTCAGAATTCTCTTTCCTGAATGAAATGGATTCGCAGGCACTGCATGATTTGCTGATTGACGAACATTCACAGACAATCGCTTTGGTGTTGGCATCCATTGAGCCAGCACTTGCTGCAAGTGTCCTTGCAAAGTTAGATGCAAAGATGCAGCAACAAACAATGGAACGCATCAGCCAGTTAAGCAATATACCGCACGCAGCATTCGAAGAGCTATCTGCACACTTCAGGATGCGAATCAAAACAAACTCAAATGACAAAACTCGTCGCGTAGGTCATGATGCCTTGAAAGCAATCATGAATGTCATGCCCGCAGATACCTGTAACGATATTGAGCAGTCGCAAACGGATGCTACGGGCTACAGTGAATCGACGATTACGGATAAGACTAGGCGAACTGATTCGATTGATGCAAATGCCATCGGCGACAAGTCATGTTCACCGTCATTGGCCGGTACGGAAATTAACGAAAACGATTCACGTGTTCGCCGTGATCCTGAAGTTGTTGAGAACTGGTCGACAGAGGAAGTGCATCAGCATTTGATTCACCTCAGTCCCAAAACCTTGTGTCAGGCCCTTAGTCATGTGCCTACGCGAGATGCCTTACTCACCCTCTGTGGTGTACCTGCTGGAGTTGCTAATCGTGTACTGGCTTTACTTTCACGCTCACAAGCGAAGTCAGTAAGGAAAAAGATGAATTCAATTCAGTCAATGAGTCTCAAAGAGATTGATGCAGCTAAAAGAAAAGTATCGGGTTATTCCCGAGAAATCGCTCGGTATTCTTCGCTGACTTCAAACTCTGCTTAGGAACAAACTTATGGCTGAAGTATTAAAGCAAATTGGAGAACGATCGAGTCAACATGTGGTGTCCTCGAGGAAAGTGATCGGTTTTAATCTCTCCGATCTAGCAGAGGAAAGTCGCCAAAAGATCGAATCATGTCGTGATACTGTAAAGAGCATGCTGGCCGAAGCCGAAGCGGAGGCTGAGCAGATCAGGGAAACTGCGCGTCTCGAGGGATACCAGATCGGACTGAAAGAGGCCGAGGAGAGGATTGCCAAGGAAATTAACGAGCAGGCTGAGATCAAAGCAAAAGAGAAATTAGATCGACTCCATGATTCGGTCACCGAGTTGTACAGTGTTCATGGGGAGTGGATGAAGCAATACGCTGATTCTCTGACTCAGTTAGCAACCGCGATCGCTGAACGAGTTGTCCGCCAACAACTTCATTCTTCTCCCGACATTATTTTGCAGTGGGTGCAGGAATCTCTGAATCAATTACGTTTGTCCAGCGAAATCAAGCTCACTCTTCACCCTGATACGATGTCCGAAATCGGAGAATCTTTAGAGATTATGATTCGCAACGAAGGTCGGATAGAAGAAATAGAGTTAGCGTCAGATTCGAACCTTGGTCGGCACGAAGTAATGGTTTCACAGGAGCAGGGTGAAATCCATGCCGGTATGATGGCGCAGCTCAATCGCTTGGGAGACATGCTGAGTTGATATATCGCAGTCAAAAAGAGCATGAATTAAGTATCCCAAACCTGCCAAATATGCTGGCGGTTCGTGAGCAAATCAACGATGCGGTTGTTTTTAGAATCACTGGTAGTGTTGCTGCGGTAACGGGTGATGTCGTTGAGCTGAACGGAATAGCTGCACCCCTTGGTGCGATCTGCGAGATTTCAACGATGAGTGGTAGGCAGGTCCGAGGTCGTGTGATTGGGTTTCGCGGCGTTCGACCACTGCTGGCTCCTCTGGATTCGCTTGAATCCGTTGCTGCGGGTGATTGCGTTGTGTTATTGGAAAATCATCAGTCATTACCGGTTGGTGATTCTCTTTGCGGGCGAGTTGTTGATGCCCTCGGTGAGCCAATTGACGGTGTGCCTTTACCTTTGGATCTTCCCAGGGCGAGAGCGGAGCAGAATGCACCATTGTCATTGGATCGACCGCCGGTTGATCGTCCTTTTCAAACAGGTGTGCGTGTCATTGACGGCATGTTGACTTGTGGATGCGGCCAACGACTTGGGATTTTTGCAGGTTCGGGAGTAGGGAAAAGTACTCTTCTAGGAATGATTGCAAAGGTTTGTAACGCCGACCGTATTGTGATCGGTATGGTTGGTGAGAGAGGCCGAGAGGTCAAAGAGTTTCTTGAGAGCATACTGGGTGCAAAAGGAATGGAACGTAGCGTCGTGGTGGTCGCGACGAGTGATAAGCCTGCGGCTCAGCGAGTTTCCGCTGCTTGGACTGCCACCTCGATAGCGGAGTCCTTTCGAGATCAGGGGCACCATGTTCTGTTGCTGATTGACTCAGTGACTCGATTTGCAACCGCACAAAGGGAGCTCGGATTAGCCGCTGGTGAGCCACCGACCACACGGGGTTATCCTCCAAGTGTTTTTCAATCCTTACCAAAATTGGTTGAAAGAGCCGGATGTAGTCAAAAAGGGATGATTACTGCCTTCTACACCGTGCTTGTCGAGGGTGATGACCCTCATGAACCAATTGCTGATGCGCTGAGGGGGTTACTTGATGGTCATTTGGTACTTAGTCGCGACTTAGCAGAGGAGGCGATCTATCCACCAGTTGACGTTTTGCAGTCAATCAGTCGTTTACAGCCTCGGCTTGTGAGTCGAGATGTATTAGATGCAGTCACCATGATTCGGCGTTGTTTAGCTGACCATCGTAAGAATGCAGATTTGATTTCGATCGGAGCTTATAAAAAAGGAAGCAACCACCAGATTGATGAAGCTATCGAAATGAATAACCGTTTTCGAGAATATCTCAGTCAGGATTGGAGGACAGAGACGACTTTGGTAGAGGCACAAACTAGTCTGAAACAACTTGTTGATTCCAGTGGTTGCAATAATTCAGCTGCGGAAAAGCTGCCGACAGCTGATGATAACGGGACAAATCTGGTAATGAGCTTCTGAGAAAAAAGATGGAAGGATTATACGATAAAGAGCTCAGCATACGTCTGGCTGGTGTTTTGCAGATGCGTAAATGCCAACGCGATTTATTGGTTCAAAGCATGGCGAGACTTGAATCATCTATTCAGTCAATCGATGATCGCTTGAAAGCAATCTGGAATGATCGGTTGAAGCTACAAGAATCAATACGTCTGCAGGGAGCAGGGAGACTTTCAATCGAACATTTGCTCGACCGTCATCGATACGAGATTCACCTCGATCATAAAGAAGAATCACTTCGGTCTCAAAAATCTGAATTGATCGATAATGTAAATCAGCAGAGAGTTGAACTGATGGTTGCAGATATAGAATTGAAGCGGCTTGAAAAACTGTTGGACCGCGCTAAGAAAAAATCTAAGGATTGGGCTGCAGTTTGTGAACAAAGGACTCTTGACGATATGGTTGCCGCTAAGTTTTGGCAGCGTAATCGAAGTGAAGAGGGACAGATTCTGTGAGCATATAGATAATCTGCAACGCGGTGACCTGAGGAAGAAATGCCTTGGTAAGGTCGAGTGTGTATACAATTCTTAATAACCTTTGTGTGTATCGGTCGGGGCTTTTCAGATTGTTTGAATCAATGAAAATATTCGTCGATTGAGCTCGATGGGCTCGGTTTTAATATTCCATATGGTACGGTGTTGAGGCTTATTTCTGACTGACTTTCGTTGATGTTCTGATCCGTGCTACCCTATTTCTAATCCCTGCATTTATCATCCTTTTTCTCTACCAGATCAAAAATGGCGAAAGCTCCAAAAACAGCAATACAACCCACTCGAGCGGATGATTATCCGGAGTGGTATCAGCAAGTGATTCGCGCGGCCGATTTGGCGGAAAGTTCTCCGGTACGCGGATGCATGGTGATCAAGCCTTGGGGTTACCAATTGTGGGAGAACATGCAGCGCGCATTGGATGACATGTTCAAAGCAACAGGGCATCAGAATGCATACTTCCCACTTTTCATCCCGATGAGTTTTCTCGAGAAAGAAGCAGAACACGTAGAGGGTTTTGCAAAAGAGTGTGCAGTTGTTACTCATCACCGGCTAGAGCCTGATCCAGAGGGCGGATTGCGTCCCGCTGGTGCTCTGGAGGAACCGTTAATTGTACGACCAACGAGTGAAACCATCATTGGTGCGACTTATGCAAAATGGGTTCAGAGCCACCGTGATTTGCCAATCTTAATTAATCAATGGGCGAATGTCGTTCGTTGGGAAATGAGAACTCGTATGTTTCTTCGGACGGCTGAGTTTCTCTGGCAGGAGGGGCACACTGTCCATGCCACTTCTGAAGAAGCGGTGGCGGAAACAGAGCAAATGATCGATGTCTACGCTGACTTCGCCGAGAATTGGATGGCGATGCCCGTTATCATCGGAAGCAAGACTCCGGCAGAGAGATTCCCCGGAGCGATCGAGACACTTTCAATTGAAGCAATGATGCAAGATAGAAAGGCGTTGCAAGCAGGTACAAGTCACTTTCTCGGACAGAACTTCTCCAAAGCACAGGACATCATGTTTCAGGCTGAGAATGGCGAACGTCAATACGCTTGGACAACCAGTTGGGGAGTTTCAACACGTTTGGTAGGTGCCCTAATCATGACGCACAGCGATGACGATGGATTGGTGTTGCCGCCTCGTCTGGCACCCGATCAGATTGTTATTCTGCCAATTTATCGTGACCAATCGCAGCGAACAGAAGTGTTGCAGTATGTGGAAACATTGAAAAAAGAATTGCAAGCCAAACACTTCAAAGGCGAGTCAATCCGTGTGTCGATCGACGATCGGGATATTCGCGGTGGCGAAAAGAAATGGCATCATGTGAAACGCGGGGTTCCTGTTCGATTAGAGGTGGGGCCAAAAGATATTGAGAAAGATTCAGTTTTTGTTGGTCGTCGTGATCAGCCTAAGAGTGTTGGAATGAGTCGCGAGGATTTCATTGCCAACGCTCCATCATTGCTGGAGGAGATGCAGCAAGGATTATTTGATCGAGCCCTTCGGTTGAGACAAGATCACACCTGCGATATCTCAAGTGAGTCAGACTTTCGAGACTTTTTTGCAACAAATGACGAGAGTCAATTGCACGGTGGTTTTGCTAAGTGTCATTTCGCAGATGAGCCGTCACTCGAACCATTATTGAAAGAATTAAAAGTTACCATTCGATGTGTCCCAACGGCAAACAATGACGAATCAGGCGTTTGCTTTGCGACGGGCCGTCCTGCTGCAAAGAAAGCGATTTTTGCAAAAGCCTATTAGTCTAAGGATTGGGCTCTGCTCCAACGCAAGGCAAGTGCTCGTATCACCTCGATCGAGTTTCTAATCATGGTGATGATCCATCTACATAGTGGGTTTGCTATTTACCCAAAGTTTCTGAATTCAACTTCTTATTGACCTCGTTGGTAGATTGCAGTCAGCAAGGATTCCGTATCCTTGAATTTTTTTCCTGAGCTCAAGGCATCGTCAATAAGTTGTCGCGCATCGGCCTCACTATGCCCCAAGGCGACAAGAGCATCGAAGGTTTCTTCAGCCACCATGGAACCTCCGGTCGTACTGGTTTCCGCGTGATCACGTTGCACCATTAAGGCAAATCGAGGCATTTTACGCCGTAGTTTTGCGATTACCCGTTCGCTGGTTGCAGATCCGATACCTGGAAGCGTGGAAAGTCCCTTGGTGTCTTGCTCTTCAATCATGACCGCTAACTCACGAACAGGGCGCACCATCGCTCGAAGTGCTTTCTTTACACCTACACCATCCACACTACAAAACAGGTCGAAGAACTGACGTTCTGGTTCTGTCATAAAACCGATAAGACGCGGAATCATTTTGCTACCTTGAAGGTTGCCCTCTATGTAATTCAAAGTGTGGAGTCTCGTGATTTGATTGAGGTGACTCTGAAGTTGCCGGCGTGTGTAATCGGCCACTAAAACCTCATATTCAAATGGTTCTGACTCAATGTAGATCGAGCTTTCGCCGACTCTTGTTATTTTTCCGGTGATGGAGACAACCACTGATTATTCGCTTGTCTTGAGGAGAAGGGTTTGAGAAATAAGTTGTGAGAACAGTTCGCTGGGGCGATTTCTATCCTCAAATACCACTTAACTGTTCTTGCGAAGAAATGGATCCGAGATGGTAGCCACACAGGGCGATTGCCAGTGCATCGGCAACATCCGCGGGTTGAGGGATTTCGGCGAGACCAAGTTGCATTTTGACCGCCAATTGAATCTGGTGTTTGGGTGCTCGACCGTTTCCGGTCATTACTTTCTTCACACGCGTGGGTTCATAGTGTGCGACTTCAATACCGGCTTGACCCGCTGCCAAGCAAATGACTCCTCTCGCATGCCCCATCAGAATTGCGGTTCTTGGTCGTTCATAGTGAGAAAAAAGTTGCTCTAATGCCACTAAATTAGGCGTGTATTGGTGAATAAGATCATTTACTCCCGAGTATATCTCTGTAACTTTATTCTCGATCGTAGCAGTCGCTTTGCTCTTAATGATCCCTGCTTCTATGATTTTCCCACGTCCAATTCCCGAGTTGGGATGATCAAATTCGATCACTCCATATCCGGTAGTATTCAATCCTGGATCGATTCCGAGGATGATACGATTTTCAGTGGGTGACTTAGTCGGATGATTGAGGGAGGTCACGAGGTTCGTTCCCAGTTGGTGCCTTCTTTTTTATCCAGCAGAGAAATACCTAATTCTGTCAAGCGATTACGAATAATATCTGCGGTTGCGTAATCTTGATTGGCTCTTGCATCTTTCCTTAGATCAATCAATAGATGCATCACATGGTCAAGTAATTCAGTATCTGCTTCATTATCACCGCCAGATCCAAAGACTGGCTTGATAAAGAGCCCTAACACATTTGCTAATTCCTTAAGTATCCTTGTCGATTCGACAAGAGCTTGTACGTTTTGGTCATCATTACCTGTTGCTCCATCAAGGTTATTTTGATCGATGTGACGATTGAGTGAGCGAAGTAAATCAAAAAGAACACTTACAGCGGATCCGCTGTTGAAATCATCATCCATTGCAGCGATGAACTTCCCTTTTGCTTCATGGGCTTCTGCGAGCAGCGGATGTTGCTCTTTGGAGGTTGTAACTTCCGAGCGTTTTGCTGGTACCACAAGTTGGTAAAAACAAGTGTTGTCTTCCTGTCCAGCTTCTTTTGGGGAAACGATGGCATCATATCTTTCGAAGAACCGATAGAATCCATCCAGTGATGCCCCTGCTTCGAGGAGTCCTTCTTCGTTGTAGACAATCGTTGACCGATAATGTGTGCGAAGTAAAAAGAATCGTATCCTTTCCCCGGTATGACGACGGATAACGGATGAGAGGCCACCGTCTCCTTTACTGCGACTGATTTTACCGGCTGCAGCTTGATCTGCATCGGTGGAATCGCGATCCCCTCTGCCACCGACCTTGCCTTTTTCCCCCGCTCGCATCAATCCATTGTGCATCCAATAAGTTGCCATTGGGCTTCCATGGCAACATCCACTTTGTGCTAATTCATTTTCATGATGTGGAAACATTAGATCGAGTCCACCTCCATGAATATCGAAGGTCTCACCAAGTATCGAGTGACTCATTGCCGAGCATTCAATATGCCATCCTGGCCGTCCTTCACCCCATGGACTTTTCCACGAAATCTCATCCGGTTTTGCCTGTTTCCACAGAGCAAAGTCACCCGGAGATCGTTTTTTTGCAGCGGCTTCGCCGCCTTCGCCCTGCTGTGCGTCCGCACTGCGATTGGAGAGCTGTCCATACTGAGGGTCGCGTGATACATCGAAGAAAACATCTCCATCGACCGAGTAGGCGAAATCTTTCTCCACGAGATCTGAAATGAAGCGAATAATATGCTCGATGTGATCCGTTGCTCGTGGCATATAATCAATTTGATTAACGCCCAACTCACGCAAATTAGCGAGATAGTCCGCGGTCATTTCAATCGCGATTTGACTCACCGGCAGATTGCGCTCACGGCTCTTTGCGATTAGTTTGTCATCCACATCTGTGATATTAACGACCCAGGTGACGTCGTAGCCGCTATATCGAAGGTAGCGTTTGATCGTGTCAAAGATCACGGGGCCAACCATGTGGCCAATATGTGATTCCGCATACACCGTTGGACCGCATAGGTAGATTCCCACTTTGGGCGGTCTAATGGGTTGGAAAAGTTCTTTCGACTTGCTGAGAGTGTTGTAGACACGAATTTCAGACATCGTTCAGTGCAGGATGAAAGGCTGGATGATTGAGGCGTTTTAGTAACAGTTACTGCTGCAGAGTCAATACACTCCGAAATGATTGCGATTTCTAAAATCCAATCCTAAAAGGGCGTGGTTCTGGCAGTTGCGTCCTTGGTGACTAACCGAGTGCACCGCAGATTATAGGCAGATCAATCTTTTTTGGAGAGGTCGATTTGTTCCGAGTTCACAGATACGAAAAGCGGACAATAAATTCTACGGCCGATCGTTGAACGCTAGCGAAGGCTCTCTCTATCTGAGCTCCAAGTTCACACCGCGGCAGTTTGGAGAGGTAATCGCTGATTCTGGTAGGTTGAGAATGACCCCTTACTTGAGCAAGTGAAATTAGATTTTTGCTACCAACACAACGACACGAGCTGAAATCGCTTCTCCACGGCCTACTGCGTCCACTTTTTCTCCTGTTTTCGCTTTTATACCGATCTGGTCGATTCCGATATCAAGCCTCGAAGCAAGTGATTTTTTCATCAATTCGAGATGCGGTGACATCTTTGGTTGCTCCGCGAGTATCACACAATCTAAATTCACAATCGCCATTTTCTGTAGTTTCAGTCGCCGAGTTGCCTCAATGAGAAAATCTGCGCTGTCTCGATTTTTATTTTCCTCGCAATCGTCCGGGAATAATTGCCCGATATCTGGTTCACAGATTGCCCCAAGGATCGCATCGGTAATCGCATGCATTAGCACATCTGCATCACTGTGACCGACAGAGTGTAAATCGCAATCGATTGACAAATCACCGATTTTTAGTGACCCTCCACGCTCGAGGCGATGAGTGTCGTAGCCAAGTCCAATCCGGATCGCGGGAAGGGAACTTTTCATCAGATGAATGCTTTATGAGAGGAATCTTGGACAAACTGATTTACAGGTACTGCTGTTGATGAGTTCACGTTACCCATCTAACTCTTGTAGCTCTTCCTTCTACAATATAGCTATCTGACTCATTACTGAAGCGTTGGTGTTTATGTCTATCATTGAAGTTGAGCGATTAACCAAATCCTACCGCGTTTATAGAAAGCGTGAGGGTTTAGCGGAGAGTGTGAGGGGTATTTTTCGTCGGCAGTACGAGGAGGTTCATGCGGTAGCAGGAATTGATCTTCGGGTTGAGGAAGGTGAATTTGTTGCCTTCCTTGGCCCCAACGGTGCCGGTAAAACGACTACTCTCAAACTTCTTAGCGGCGTCATTAATCCCACAAGTGGATCCGCTGAGGTGATGGGTTTCACGCCTTGGCATCGAAAAAATGAATACCGTCGCCGCTTTGCCTTAGTGATGGGACAGAAAAACCAGCTCTGGTGGGATCTGCCAGCCAGAGATTCTTATCGGCTTCATCAGCAGATATACGCGGTACCGAAAGAAGAGTTCAAGCTGACTTTAGCTGAATTGACAGACCTTTTGGATGTTGGCCCCTTGCTTGGCCAACCGGTTCGAGAGCTTTCTCTCGGAGAACGCATGAAGATGGAGTTGATTGCCGCGCTTCTGCATCGACCCGATGTGCTTTTTCTCGATGAGCCCACTATTGGCTTGGACGTGATTGCGCAGCATAACATCCAACAATTCTTAAAGTACTACCAAGAAAAATGTCGGATGACGGTGCTTTTGACCAGTCATTACATGAAGGATGTTGCAGCGCTTTGTAAGCGAGTGGTAATCATTGCCCGAGGTAGGATTCAATACGATGGGTCACTTGCTGGGGTGATCGATCAATTTTCAGGATATAAACTACTGACCTTTGATTTTGCTTCGACGACTCGAGTCGATTTGAGTTCCTTCGGTGAAGTTGTGGAAGAGACTTGGCCAAAGATTCAAATACGAGTAGCTCGGGGAGAAGTGCCGCGGGTGCTTGCAGAAATACTGCAAACCCATCCAATCGAAGATGTGTCGGTTGAAGATATTCCACTTGAAGAAGTAATCGCTACTATGTTTCGTCATTCGGCGATTGAAGAAGCATGACCCCGAATGACCAGATGAATCAATCAAATAGATGTGCGTGAGGTCTTCATCATGGCATTTTCGAGATGGAGGGAGTCTTGATGGATCTAATTGGATCGTCAAACTGTCTTTGTCAGTGATTCAATGAAAACCGTGTTACAACGAATTCTCTCGAAAAGCTTTTGAATGTCTTTACTATCCTTTGCAAATCTCACCATCGGTTTCCGCGGCCCGTCACTGCTTGATGATGTCTCCGCTGTGATTGAAGCAAAGCAGAGAATTGGCCTATTGGGACGTAACGGTGCGGGTAAGACCACATTAATGCGACTGCTCTCTGGTGAACTGCAACCGGACCATGGCGAAATTGTAATGAGTCCAGGTCTGCGAGTTGCAAGATTGGTGCAGGACGTACCCAAAGAGGTCACGGGCACGATTCGGGATGTGGTTATGAAATCACAGGATCTAGATGCGAGTGTGGCTGACTGGAACCCAGAGGATTGGGAGATTGAGCATGCTGTTGATCGAACCTTGTCCAAAATGGAGCTGGCTCCGGAATTAGAGTTTTCCACGCTCTCAAGTGGAATGAAGCGACGAGTGCTGCTCGCTGCGTCGATCGCAAGCGAACCGGATGTTCTGCTTTTGGATGAACCCACCAATCATCTGGATATTCCATCAATCTTATGGCTTGAGACCTTTCTGCAAGGTTGGGGTGGTACGATTATTTTTGTGACCCATGATCGTTCGTTTCTGCAGAAACTGGCCACGAGGATTTGGGAAATTGATCGTGGCAGGCTTTTTGATTGGTCCTGCGACTACAGCACATTCCTTGTGAGAAAAGAACAGGCGTTAGCAGCGGAGGAAAAGCAGAACGCACTCTTTGATAAGAGACTCGCTCAGGAGGAAGCGTGGATACGACAAGGAATCAAAGCAAGGAGAACACGCAATGAAGGTCGCGTGAAAGCATTGAAAGCGATGAGAGTCCAGAGGCAAGAGCGTCGCAAGCAGGTGGGAACAGCAAAACTAAAAATTCAGGAAGCTGAACGTACTGGTGTTCTTGTCGCAGACCTGAATGAAATCTCTTTTGCTTATGGTGATCGAAAAATTGTCGATAATCTATCAACCTCGATTATGCGAGGTGATAAGGTGGGCCTTGTCGGTCCGAACGGGGTTGGCAAGACCACGCTGCTAAAGCTTATTCTTGGTCAGATTATACCGCACAGTGGCACCGTAAAACTCGGTACAAAACTAGAGGTCGCTTACTTTGATCAGCTGAGAGATACACTTGATCCAGAAAAAACTGTTCAAGAGAATGTGGGAGAAGGAAGCGATAAGATTCGAGTTGGAGGAATAACAAAGCACATCCTAGGCTACCTGCAAGATTTTCTTTTTTCGCCGGAGCGAGCAAGGACTCCCGTTAAATTCCTGTCAGGCGGCGAGCGTAATCGAGCTTTGCTCGCCAAATTAATGACCAAGCCTGCCAACGTGATTGTCCTTGATGAGCCCACCAACGATTTGGATAGTGAAACTCTTGAGCTACTTGAGCAACAGTTGGTTGATTTTGACGGTACTCTGTTAATTGTGAGTCACGATCGAACTTTTTTGAATCATGTCGTTACGAGCACTTTGGTCTTTGAAGACGGTAGTGTGAACGAATACGTGGGTGGTTATGATGAGTGGCAGGCGGCAGTGAGTCGTCGAGAACAATCGACGCCCTCCACTGCTGAAATCAGCCAGGCAAAAACTTGTTCAAATTCCATCAAAGCAAACCGTCGGAGCAGTGGTAGTAGCAGTGGTCAGCTTTCGTACATGGAAAAAAGAGAGTTGGAGGAGTTGCCAACCCGCATCGAGGAGATTGAGAATCAGATTCAGGGAATTCATCAGTCGATGGCAGCATCCAACTACTACCAGAAGCAAAGCGAAGAACTCGCCAATGATGCAGCAGTGCTTCAGGGATTAGAGGGTGAGCTAAGGGCGGCTTACTCAAGGTGGGAAGATCTGGAGTCGAGAGGGTAAGCCTAAAGAGGATTGGTTATCAACAATGATTCTGACCCTTGCCATCCTATATCTCGTGATTCAGGCTTTACTGTTTCTTGTTCCAGAAAAAGAATATTTGTAGCGAACTGGTTCCACTACTTGCGGTTAATACTAAGATTTCCTCACCTCCTATGCCTCCGTTGAGCGACATCGTGGAGAGTTCTGATAATAATAAGGTGTCTGCTCAGGTCGCTCAGGGACGGACTTCCTTGTCTGGTGAAGTGTCAAGGTCACAATGGTCGCATTTGGTATTGAGATAGGTCTTATTTGGGTCGTTATGCACGTCCGAGGATCTGATAGCGATCGCTGCCCTGCTCTGCTCTGACAGACTCATTTTTTTAAAAAATATTTGTTGCGATAGGCATGTATTAATGTTGGCTCACTGTTTTTTCTTTTCGCGAGAGAGTATCGCGTCTGGCGAATTTTTCACCAGGCGCTGGTTGGCAGCGGTGTTTGTGTTCGTCCACCTTCAATGGTGGTCACCCTCCGAGCTTTGTGCTGATGAGTTAATTGATTTCAATTCACAGATACGTCCTATCCTGTCTGCGAAGTGTTTTGCTTGTCACGGCCCTGACGAGAGTGAGCGCGCCGCAGGACTGCGCCTTGATCGTATTGATGGTGCAACACAGGATTTGGGTGGCTACGCAGCAATTGCCCCAGGGGACGCGGCCTCGAGTGAAATGTTGCTTCGGGTAACATCGAGGGATGAAGATTTGCTCATGCCACCACCAGAGAGCGGTTCAGCCCTCACTTCGGACCAAGTTGCTATTTTAAAAAAATGGATTCAGCAAGGAGCAAAGTATTCCGAGCATTGGTCCTACGTGCCGCCGAGGAAGGCTGCCCTGCCTGAGATTAAGAATCAGCAGTGGATTCGAAACGAAATTGATCATTTCATTCTATCAAGGCTAGAGGATCGAAAACTTAGTCCTGCTACCAGTGCAGATCGCCTAACGTTAGCAAGAAGATTGTCTCTTGATCTGATTGGTCTTCCACCCACATGGGAGGAGGCAACACGTTTTCGAGATGACAAGAGCGTTAATGCCTATGAAGCATACGTGGACTACCTTTTGGATCAGCCAGCCTTTGGTGAACGTTGGGCTCGTGTTTGGCTTGATCTAGCTCGCTACGCAGATTCAGCCGGTTATGCAGATGATCCTCCAAGGACGATCTGGGCTTACCGTGACTATGTCATCAAGTCTTTAAATGAGAATAAGTCATTTGATGATTTTACGATTGAGCAAATCGCTGGTGACTTATTGCCAAATCCAAAACCTGACCAGCTAATTGCAACAGCTTTTCATCGCAACACGCTCACGAACAATGAAGGTGGCACAAACGATGAGGAGTTTCGCAATGTTGCGGTTGTCGATCGAGTTAATACGACCATGGCGGTATGGATGGGAACAACAGCAGCTTGCGCGCAGTGCCATACGCACAAATACGATCCTATCACCCAAAAAGAATATTTCGAGCTTTTTGCTTTCTTTAATAATTCGCAGGATGCGGATCGGCGTGATGAGCAACCTCTGCATCAAGTTTGGTCGGAGGATCAAATTGAATTAAAGGAGCAACTCCAACAACAGCATGAACAATTGCTTACGACTCTAAAAACAACTACACCTGAAATACTTCAAGGCCAGAAAGATTGGTTATCGCGTCTTAGGAAGAAGCCAGAGTGGAAAGTATTGGCACCGAGGGAAGTAGATTCAGAAACCAGAGAGGCAGTCATCAAGCCGGAGGGTTGGATACACCTTGCAGAAAACGATGCAGAGAATGATTCGGTCATGGCTCGTTTTCCAATCACTGATGGGAAAGTAAGTGGACTTCAGTTGGAAGTTTCCCAGGAGCAAAGTCGAAATTTTGTCTTGTCGGGGATCGATGTTAATTGGGAGCCGGAGGCTTCCGCCGTCGTTGGCTCACAGTATGTCCGAGTTGAATTGCCCGGGCAGCAGAAAATGATACATCTCGCGGAAATTCAACTTTTTGTTGGTGAAGAAAACGTAGCGGTTACTGGTAAGGCATCCCAGAGTTCGACGGATTTTGGAGGTAATGTTGCTTACGTTAACGATGGCAACACAGATGGACTGTTCAATAATAAATCAGTGACCCACACGGCGATTAGCAATGACCCATGGATTGAAATTGATCTGGGGAGTGAGCGAGATATCGAGCGCATCGTGCTTTGGAATCGAACCGATGGTGGGGAAGCCATCCAGAACCGGTTGCGTGGTTACAAAATTTCTCTAATGGATGCGGATCGACAGACGGTATGGAGTCAGAGTCCACAGAGTGTGCCCAAGCCATCACAGGAGTTTTCAGTCGATGGAATGATCAATCTCGCATTCTCCAGCGCGATTGCTAATCACGAACAGAGCGGTTTTCCCGCTTCGTCATTACTGGATGGAAAAACATCACCTAACACGGGTTGGGCAATTGCTCCGCATGTAGGCAAATCTCATGCATTAACACTCGTGCTGGAAAAGCCACGATCCTTCCAAGCGGGAAATCTTGTGCTTCATGTAAAACATGAATCCAAACACTTACGCCATTTGATTGATCATTTTCGAGTTTCTGTGACGGGTGACGAATACTTGCAGGACTGGGCTGATGTGCCGGGTAATTTACATGCCGCAATCTTAGCGAAGGCGAATCAAATCGATGTTGCTACTGAGAAAGAGATCTCTGAGCACTATCTGGAAATTACTCCATTGCTGCAGAAAGAAAGAGAGAAAGCTGAAACACTTCAGAAACAACTTTCCGAGATGAAGCCGTTAACAACGGTGCCAATTATGCGAGAAAGAGAGTCAAACCAGCGTCGTAAAACGCACGTGCAGATTCGTGGGAATTACCTCAGTAAAGCGGAAGAGGTAACACAGGGGACGCCCAAAGTATTTCACCCCATTAGCCATGCTGACGAGCCAAATCGGCTTGATTTAGCAAAGTGGTTGGTTGACACCAGAAATCCATTGACTGCGCGTGTGATTGCAAACCGTCATTGGGAGCAGATTTTTGGGTCGGGGATCGTTGCCACGAGTGAGGAGTTTGGATCGCAGGGCGATCTGCCAACCCATCCTGAGCTGTTGGATTGGTTAGCAGTGGAATTAATGGAGAGTGGATGGGACCTTAAGCATCTCATCAAAACCTTAGTCATGTCGGCAACGTATCAGCAGAGTTCTGTTGTGACGGAAGAAATGCAGCGTCAGGATCCAGACAACCAGTTCTATACTCGAGGTCCTCGGTTTAGGGCCTCGGCGGAGGTTGTTCGGGATCAGGTGCTGTCAGTTGCTGGTCTTCTGAGTGACAAAATGTATGGACCGCCCGTTAAGCCGCCTCAGCCAAAGTTGGGGCTGACCGCAGCATTCGGTTCTGGCACAGATTGGAACACCAGTGCCGGTGACGACCGCTACCGACGAGGGATTTACACAACTTGGCGACGGTCTAGTCCATATCCTTCGATGGCGCAATTTGATGCTCCAAATCGTGAGGTTTGCACCATTCGAAGGATTCGTACCAACACTCCATTGCAGGCGCTGGTGACCCTCAATGATCCTGTCTACGTTGAAGCGGCACAGGCATTTGCGAGAAAGGTACTACTCCAAGAGGGTGATATGCGACAACGCATCACCTTCGCTTTCAAGACTGCTTTGACAAGAGTACCAACGGAGCGAGAGTATTCACGTATCGAGAAATTGATTGAGAAGGTTTCGATGACTTACAGTGAAAATCGTGAAGAGGCAATGCAGATGGCAACCGAACCTCTTGGCGACTTACCGGGAACGATTGATGTCATTGATGCAGCTACATGGACTGTGGTTGCGAATGTGATTTTGAATCTTGATGAGATCTTGATGAAGAAGTAGTGGTTAATATGAGAAATGCTATAAACAAACAGAGCCCGAATCTCGCAAATCTGCAGGCGCGGACCCGGCGTCATTTCCTTACTCAAACCTCTGCCGGACTTGGAGGAATTGCATTGAGTCAATTGATCTCCGGTGAGGTACAAGGTGCAGGAGCAACTGTCGATCCATTGAGTCCGAGGGTCCCGCCATTACCTGCAAAAGCGAAGCGTGTAATTTATTTACACATGACCGGATCACCGCCGAATCTTGATCTCTTTGATCACAAACCTGAGTTATCAAAGCGAGATGGGGAAGATTGTCCGAACGAATTTCTTCAAGGAAGGGAATTCGCATTCACTAAAGGTGTGCCCAAGTTAATGGGTTCACCGAGAAAGTGGTCGCAGGTAGGCGAAAATGGCATGTGGATGTCAGACGCCATACCTCATTTTCATGATATTGCAGACGAGATGTGCGTCGTGCATTCGATGCATACAGATCAGTTCAATCACGCACCTGCGGAGCTATTGGTCTATACGGGCTCACCGCGATCGGGAAGACCCTCAATGGGGTCTTGGGTGACGTATGGTCTGGGCAGTGAAAATGAAAATCTGCCAGGGTTCGTTGTTTTAATTTCCAGTGGAGTGCAACCCAATGGGGGTAAAAACTCATTCGGGAGTGGTTTTCTGCCGTCTGTCTATCAAGGGGTCCAGTGTCGTTCAAAAGGTGATCCTGTGCTTTACGCATCCAACCCTAAGGGGATGGATCGTGACATGCGTCGACTCACACTTGATGCACTTAGTGACCTGAACCAATTTCAGGCGAACGAGATGGGACATCCGGAAACACTTACTAGAATCTCGCAATATGAATTAGCATTTCGGATGCAGATGGCAGTTCCTGAGGTAATGGATATATCAAAGGAGTCCCAACAGACTCTTGATGCATACGGCGCAGTCCCCGGCGCTTCCAGTCTGGCCAACAACTGTCTCCTCGCTCGTCGTTTAACGGAGGCGGGGGTCAGATTTGTGCAGCTGTTTGATTGGGGATGGGATTTCCATGGTACGGGTGCGGATCTTGGATTAACTGATGGTTTGACAAAAAAATGTGCTTCCATGGATCGTCCCATTGCGGCGTTGATCAAGGATTTACGCCAACGTGATCTACTCGACGAGACCTTGATCGTATGGGGAGGAGAATTCGGACGCACACCTTTCCGGGAGGGACGCACCGCAGGTGGTAACGTTTTGGGTCGAGACCATTACCCTGATGTATTCACGATGTGGATGGCGGGCGGCGGCGTCAAGGGTGGATACGAGTATGGCCGTTCTGATGAACTGGGCTTCCAAGTCGCTGAAAAACCGGTTCACGTGCATGATTTACAGGCGACGATGTTGAACCAATTGGGTTTTGATCATGAGCAATTAACGTACAGGTTTCAGGGTAGAGATTACCGCCTCACAGATGTTCACGGAAAGGTTATCGAGGATCTACTTTCGTGATCAAGTCGCGTGGTCTTTGGTGCAAAACTAAAAAATCAATTTAAGCGATTTCCCGACCTCGGGTAAGTCCGATACATGAGCACCAAAACAGGGCACCGCATTCATGACAGACGTCTTACTCGTCTGTCACACACCCTTCACTCGCTGTTTTGACACATTTAATGTACTTGTAGAGGGTGCCACGCGTTGCCTTCAGTGGTGGAGCACACCATTTCATTTTACGCTGATCAAGAATCGCCTGATCAACATCGACATCGAGGCGGTTTGTTTCAGCATCGATGGTGACGAGGTCACCATCTTGAAGCAGTCCAAGCGGCCCACCGAGTTGCGCCTCTGGTGTGATATGGCCAACAATGAATCCGTGACTTCCCCCACTGAATCGACCATCCGTTAACATTGCCACATCAGCGCCGAGGCCAGCGCCCATGATTGCACTGGTTGGAGTAAGCATTTCAGGCATTCCTGGTCCGCCTTTAGGGCCTTCGTAACGAATGACAACCACATCGCCTTTCAGGATCTTCTTCTCTTCCAAAGCGGTGAGCATTTCTTCTTCGCTGTCAAAACATCTGGCGGGGCCAGTAAATACCAAGCCTTCCTTGCCAGTGATTTTTGCTACAGCACCCTCGGGAGCGAGTGAGCCCTTCAAAATTCGGATGTGTCCAGTCGGCTTGATTGGGTTGCTGACAGGCTGGACGATTGTTTGGCCTTCTTTGAGGCCAGGGACAGCGTCAAGGTTTTCCGCAAGCGTTTTTCCGGTGACGGTCAGGCACGTACCATCCAGTAACCCTTCCTCTAGCAGGTATTTCATAACGCCTGGCGTGCCACCGATTGAATGCAGGTCTTCCTGAACGAATTTTCCACTTGGCTTTAGATCTGCAAGATATGGAATGCGATCGCTCACACTTTGAAAGTCGTCAATGGTTAAATCAATATCAACGCTTCGTGCCATTGCCAAAAGATGCAGCACCGCATTCGTACTTCCTCCAAGCGCCATTACCGTTACCATGGCATTTTCAAAAGCGGTCCGAGTCATAATGTCTCGAGGTTTAATATCGGCTTTTAGTAGGTCAAGAATTGCCAAGCCTGCACGATGGCACTCTTCTTGTTTAGCTGGATGTTCGGCTGGAATGCTTGCAGAGTAAGGCAACGACATTCCCATTGCTTCGATAGCGGTTGCCATCGTATTCGCCGTGTACATGCCACCACAGGCTCCCGCTCCTGGGCAACTGCGACGCACAATTTCTTCTCTCTCGTCGTCAGTGATTTCACCCGCTAAGAACTGTCCGTAGCATTGAAAAGCACTCACAATATCAAGCTTTTCGTTCCGGTAACTACCCGGCTTGATCGTTCCTCCGTAGACCATGATGGATGGGCGATTGAGTCGCCCCATTGCGATCAGGCAACCGGGCATGTTCTTGTCACATCCAGGTAACGCGATGAGTGCGTCATACCACTGCGCGCCCATGATTGTCTCGATCGAGTCAGCGATCAAGTCTCGGCTTTGCAAGCTGAAACTCATTCCCTCTGTTCCCATCGAGATTCCATCACTGACTCCAATCGTATTGAAGCGCATCCCAACGAGTCCTGCCTCACTAACTCCTTTCTTGACTTCAGCGCCGAGGTCCAACAGGTGCATATTACAGCTGTTTCCTTCGTACCACATGCTGGCAATGCCAACTTGCGGTTTATTCATGTCCTCGGGTGTCATACCTGTTGCATAGAGCATGGCCTGAGACGCACCTTGGCTTTTTGGCTGTGTGATGCGGCGGCTGTACTGATTGAGCGGTTGATTCATGGTGCTTGCTTCGAAAGACGATGACATGGGAGCGAAGGAAAGATTATGATCTTTCCCGTTCGTTTGAAAAAGGGTTGGATCATCTACCTATTAAGGAACTACCGTGAATCACCGACTTTTTATTGCGTTGTCACTGATTTATTTAACTTTTCCAGTTCTGGCTCGAGGGTCAGATCCCGATTCATCAAGTTTTGAAAAAGATTCATTACCACTTTTTGATGGGGATTCCTTGGCTGGATGGGAGGGCAATGCGTACTGGTTTCGCGTTGAAAACAAGGCAATTGTGGCAGGTCGTTTGGACAAACGGATTCCACATAATGAGTTTTTGTGCACGACTCAGGCTTATGATGATTTTGAACTGCGTCTGGAGGCCAAGTTGTTAGGTGCTGGGCAGAATGCAGGGATACAAATTCGATCAAAACGTGTTCCAAGAACATCTGAAGTTTCTGGGTATCAAGTCGATATGGGCCGAGCTGGAAATCGAGGAGTTTGGGGCGCACTGTATGACGAGTCGAGACGAAATCGGATGTTGGTTGAAATAGATCCTGATTTACATGAACGTGTTGTTAAAAAAGATACGTGGAATCATTACCGTATTATCTGCAAAGGCAGAAAGATTACAGTTTTTCTGAACGGGCAAAAAACAGTCGAGTACGTGGAAGAAGATGAGAAAATACCGATGCACGGCATCATCGGTTTGCAGATTCATAGTGGTTTACCAAGTGAAGCTTGGTACCGAAACTTAAGAATCAAGCAGCTTTAGACTTACCGTCTTACGGTGAAATCGATTAATAAAGTTCTCTTTTGAGTTGTACATCACGACACAATGTATCAAGACAATGAAAGTTCTTACTGAGGCATGGCAGCATGGAAGGTGTTGGTGATTCTGAGTCATCCCAGGAAATTGGTTTCGTATACTTTGATCTTGGCAACGTTTTATTTTCATTTGATCCACAAACTGCTTGTGAGAATGTTGCAGAAAAATACGGATTGGACAGAAACATTGTTTCAGCCGCCGTGTATGGGAGTGGATTGCAGGTTGATTATGAATCCGGTCATATCCGTCAGGAAGCGTTCGTACGTCAAGTTTGCGTGAACTTAAATATCTCTGAGCAAAAGGTCTCTAGCAGCGAATTGCTCGATTCACTGAGCGACATGTTCTCCCCAATCGATTCAATGCTGGTTGCCGTTAAACGAATTCGTTCTCGCGGGATTCCTGTCGGTGTGTTATCAAACACATGTCGATCACACTGGGACTGGATCAATCGCCAATACTTGAATCGGTTTCCAGTCCACTTTGATTCCTACGTACTTAGTTTCGAGGTTGGGTCCATGAAGCCGAGCACGTCAATTTATGAAGCTGCTGAGCACGCGACTGAAGTCGCGCCAGAGAGAATTTTGTTTCTTGATGATCGTCAGGAAAACGTTGCTGCCGCTGCATCACGTGGGTGGCGTGCACACTGCTGCGTGGGTGGTGTGGATGCGGAATCAGTGCTTCAATCGTATGGTTTCGGAGCGGGTTAACAACAATGAGATGGACTCACTCGATTCTTTTTTGGCTCTTGGTAAGTTCCACGCTCGCCTTGTTTTGGCCCGTTGACCATTTGGGTTTTGATCCATTTGTTATGCAGGGATGGATGTTGTGGGTGGCGATTGTCATTACCATGTTTTCACTTGGTGGCTTGGTTATTCCTCAGGAGTTGAGGCCATTGCGTGAACGACCCTGGTGGGTTGTCCTTGGTATCTTAGTTCAGATTTTGGTGATGCCCTTAGCGGCATGGACAGTAACTCGCGTGATACCAATGACTTCAGAGATGGCTCTCGGGGTATTGTTGGTTGGATGTGTTCCTGGTGCGATGGCATCAAATGTGCTGACCAATACGGGAGGCGGATCCGTTGCTTACTCTGTCAGTCTTACATCAATGGCGACTCTTCTATCACCGATTACGGTACCGTTGATTCTTTGGCTTCTGGCACGACAACAGACAGAAAGTACGCTCGTGGAATCATCTCTAAAGCTGGCTGCTTTTGTGACGCTGCCGACTCTTGTTGGCTACGTCATCAGTTTAAGATACTTGTCGATCAGACGCTTTCTTCAGTCATATGGATCGCTCATTGCATCCATCGCGCTGCTTTGGATTATTTCGACGGTAGTGGCGAAAAATCGGCAAGCTTTAGTTAGTGTTCCGCTGGTGATTCTCGTGGCGCTCTTTTTCATCAATATGGTTGGCTATTTAGGTGGCTATTTCGCTGGGCGAGTTGCGAGAATACCAACAAGTTATCGCCGAGCACTGACTCTTGAGATTGGAATGCAGAATGCTGGATTGGGAACAACGCTCTCTCTCAGTATTTTAGGAGAGGGGACTGCCGCTGCGATCCCCACGGCTGCTTACACATTTGGTTGCATGCTCACAGGAACACTTTTGGCGGTGTGGTGGCAGTTTTGTGATAAAAGAAATTCTCCTACGCCATCGTGATCGATGTGCGTCAGCCACGGGTGTCTAGCTATTGAGTTTGTTCTCGATTGATCTTCTTTTTTTGGTGATGTGGCGGTTTTGTTAAGATTTGGTATCTGCGACGCGTCATCCTGCTTTGCTCTTTCGATTGATGGGTCAGCCGCAGTATTATCGCAATCGTTCCCGCTAACTCATGGTTTTTCGCCTATCTGTCTTGTGATTCCAAAAAACAAATGACACCGTTCAAGAGCGATGTAAAAAGTCAAGCCGAACCACCTCGACTCGCGGCGGTGATTGACATTGGTGCGACTAGTATTCGGCTCGCAGTTGCCGAGATTCTTCACGCTGGAACGGTCCGAACGTTAGATACTCTGATCCAGCCGGTTGATTTGGGTAAAGAGGTTTTTGAGAGCCGGAAAATATCTCAAGCAAGCACAGAGCGTGTGGTTGAGGTGTTGACTCGATATCAGCATATACTCAAAGAGTATGGTTTTCAGCCCGGTGATCAGGTTAGGGTCGTTGCAACAACGGCCGTTAGAGAGGCAGTGAATCGACTCGCCTTTGCTGATAGGCTGTATGTCGCAACAGGTTTGAAAATTGATTCAATTGACGAGCAAGAAGTCAATCGAATCACCTACGTCGGAGTGTATCCGCATCTGAAAGCTCACAATGAGCTGGCAAACGGCCAATCACTGGTGATCGAAGTGGGAGGTGGCAATACAGAGTTACTGGCAGTGCGAGGAGGAAATGTTCTCTCGAGTAGGTCGTTTAGACTGGGTTCTATTCGCCTGCTTCAAACTTTGCATCGGGTAAGGACGAATTCTGGTCAACGCAGAGCAATAATGGAAAGTCACATTCATCGGTATCTTGGGCAGATCCGGGATGCAGTGAATGATGATCACAAGACACATCTCGTTGCTTTGGGAGGTGACATTCGTTTTGCAGCGAGTTATTTGAGCAGTTACTGGGATGGTAAGTCACTCATCAAAATCCATGTTGATTCCCTCAAACAGCTCACCGATGAGGTGTTTGACCTCAATGACGATGAAATTGTTAAGCAATATTCGATGAGTTATGTCGAAGCCTCCACGCTTGCTCCGGCATTGTTGACCTACGGACTTATTGCTCAAAAGTTCGACGTTTCACATTTATATGTTTGTGATACAAACCTTCGGGATGGATTGCTCCACGACATGGCAGTTGGTGGGAATTGGAGCGAAGAATTTAGAAACCAAATTGTACGTTCCGCGCTCGACCTTGGTCGGAAGTTTGGTTTTGACGAATTGCACGCGAGGAATGTAGCTGAATTGTCTCGCTTATTATTCTCTCAGCTGTCAGATCAGCATGGCTTGAGTTCGCGTCACGAAATTATTCTCTTTGTGGCGGCTTTGCTGCACGAAATTGGATTGATTGTAAATGTGCGTAGCAACCACAAGCATGCATTGTATCTGATTCGAAATAGCGATTTGTTCGGATTGTCGAAGTCTGAGTTGCTGCTCGTTGGACTTGTGGCAAGGTATCATCGTAGAGCAGCTCCACAAGCTTCTCATGATGCCTATGCAAATTTACCCCAACATGACCGGGGTGTTGTGGGTAAGCTTGCTTCCATGCTGAGGCTCGCTATTGCTCTTGATGACACTCGGAGTGGCAGAGTGAGGGATATAAAATGCGTGAATCAAAAGGGGAAACTCTTGATTGATATTTATGGCGTTGATGATGTGTCTCTGGAGCAAATAGCGATGCGTGAGCAATCTACGTTGTTTCGGGATGTTTTTGGATTAGCAGTTGATTTGCGGCCCGGTCAATAATTTGACTGAGTCGCGGAGTTAATTCCTATTTGCGGGTTGGTTTCTTTCTCATGAAGGGGTTGAAGCGTGTTCCGAGCTCTAATTCTTCTGGTAGTCATGACAGTTTTGAACGAACAAGGAATCGTACTTTTTGGGCAGGACCCGTATCGGCAAAAGAGAGTCGAAATGGTGAGGCAGTACATCGAGTCTGCCGGAGTCAAGGATGAGAGGGTGCTGGACTCAATACGAACGACACCACGGCATGAATTTGTACCGCCCGCGCTGCGATCAAGGGCTTATCTCGATATGGCGTTGCCGATTGGTGAGGCACAAACCATCAGCAGCCCATTCATTGTTGCAATGATGACGGAATCCCTTGATCCAAAGCCAACGGATGTTGTTTTGGAGATTGGTACAGGGAGTGGCTATCAAGCCGCCGTTCTTAGTCCTTTAGTTGCCAAGGTTTATTCAATCGAGATCGTTCCGGAATTGGGGCACGCTGCAGCTGAGGTTCTGAAGAAACTAGAGTACAAAAATGTTTTTACCCGAGTGGGTGATGGCTTCTTGGGTTGGCCTGAAGCTGCTCCCTTCGACAAGATGATTGTTACCTGTAGTCCTGAGAATGTTCCGAAGCCTTTGTTGGATCAGCTTCGTGAGGGTGGGCAAATGATTATTCCCGTGGGTGAACGGTATCAGCAAACTCTGTATCGAATGGTGAAGAGAAATGGAAAGCTGATCCGGCAGCCTCTCCGTCCTACGTTATTTGTGCCAATGACCGGGGAGGCTGAGGCCAATCGAAAAGTACTCCCCGACCCGCAGCACCCGGCGGTCGTCAATGGAAATTTCGAGGAAGGTAGTGATGCTTCCTTGGGCAAGAATGGGCTAGTGTCCGGTTGGTATTACGGTCGACAAGTTCGTCGTTTGAGAATGTCGAGCGGCAGACCCGGTCGTTCAGAGGCGCGAACCTTTGTTCGCTTCGAGAATAGCACTCCCGGATTGGATTCGCACTTGTTACAGGGGGTTCCAATCGACGGACAAATCGTTTCATTGATAAGACTCAGCGCTTTGGTACGAACAGAGGATGTGCGTCGAGGAACCGCAAAGGATGATCTGCCGAGGCTCGCCCTCACTCTCTACGACGGGGAGCGAAATGAGCTCGGAACGGTCTGGCTGGGGCCTTATCGCGGCAGCGTGGACTGGAAAGCATCATCGCGGTTAGTTCAAATTCCCCCCGCGACACGCGAGGCAATCCTTCGAATCGGGCTTTTTGGGGCGACGGGCATTGCTGATTTTGATGAGATCTCCATCAAGCGACTCGACTAGTAACATTGCCTTTCGGGTGCGTGACTCGCACCCCCTCTTATGGAGGTGTTGTCAAACGCTTCAAACGGCCTGATGGTCTTTAAAATCGAGGCAAACATTGTTGTTTCTCTCGATTGCCTAATTATCCTTTGACTGTGGCGTCCCATCGCGATCTTTGGGGATCAATGCGCCCATCGCGTTTAGGACAATGGCTTAGTTCTCGGTGAACCGAGCTAATCAATCTGGGGTTCAAGGGGATTATTGAATGACCGCGTCAAGGTACATCGCAGCGGTGTTTACCATCGCATTTTTGCTAACTCACGCAGAGGCAGGCAATTTTGCAGGGGGCTCTTCAGGCGGTTCAAGTGGTGGATCTTCTGGTGGTTGGATGATGAATCATGGCCCATCCAGCAATCTTCGAGTCCGCTACTACGGTGGAACCTGGGGTTCATCTGGTGGACACGGATCTTCGGGTGGAGGCGTTATCCGACATCATGGATCGTCGGGCGGCCATGTCGCATACTATCCCGGTCCTATCCAACGCTTGTTTCATCGGATACATGAACACCACGCTCACTTTCATGGAAGTAGCGGTGGTACGACGTTCGGTTCATCCGGAGGAAGTAGTGGCGGCATGGTCTTACCACCTGTGCAAGCGGAGCCGAACGTCCCGGAGTCAACCACTTCTTCGAGTTTGTTGGATTCACAAGACTATGAAGTGACAATTGATGCGGAATCGTCCGATCAATCAACCGAGGCTGAGACGACGGAGAGGCAGCCGAAGGATGATCAAGTTTCAGAATCGGGTGTAGCTACCCTGACCGTCTCGGTACCCGAGGATGCCGAGGTAATGGTCAACGGTCATCAAACCAAGAGTCGAGGTGTGGTTCGGCATTTTCGTTCGATCAATCTGGATAACACCGAGGTTTACACTTTCCGTGTTCAGGTCAAATGTTCAGTTGAAGGGGAAGAAGTCACTGATGAAACAACGGTATTGATGAAATCAGGTTCGGAGCACGAGCTTGATTTCAGACCTGCTTTTGCATCAGAGGAGATTCAAGAGGAGCAATCAGCCGATCAAGAACAGGACCTTGCTGACACGGTTGTTCGATTGCATGTGCCGCCTGGCTCTATCGTCTCTCTTGCAGGTAATACCATGAAAGGTGATGGAGAACTTCGTACATTCAACACAGTTAGCCTCAAGCAGGGTGAGGTTTCGCCCAACTACGTCATTCGTGTTGAAATGGAAGTGGATGGTCAAACACGAGCACACGAGCGAGTTGTGAGTATCGTGGGTGGTACCGAGGTGGATTATCATTTCCAATTCGAAAGCGATCGACTGGCTAGTCGATAAAACCCTTGGATTCAGTGAAGTCGCTGCAAAGATGCAGCGGCTTTTTTTATGTCATTTACTTGCACAGATTCACCCTGTCATTTCTCAGCGAGTTAGGTAACGTAAGATCCTTGACTCGCGTTCTAAAACTTATATCCGTGCAAACTTATGGCTGCGAATCAGAATATTCGTCGGCGCCTGGGTCGCTTCTCGCTTAGCATTTTAGTCCTAATGCACCTTGCGGCGGGTGTGTTTACGCCACTGTCTTTTCAGTCTCGAGGGCCATTAGGTGGTTCGCCATTCGTCAAGAATCTGATACGTCCATTCGAGGCTTATTGTCAATTTTTGTATCTTGATCGTGGTTATTCGTTCTTTGCTCCGGATCCGGGTCCCAGCCATCTGATTCAGATTCGAGTCGAGGACTCCAGTGGTGCATCTGAAGAATTGTTTTATCCCGATCTGAAGCGTCAATGGCCTCGTCTTCGATATCATCGACACTTCATGCTTACCGAGTATCTTCACGAAATCTATCGGCCATTGGTTCTCGAACAGGAGGGGGTTAGCACGGAGGTATTAAATCAGCACAAAGTCGAGCGTAAGCGATACATCGCGGTCAGGGATTCTTACCTTCGACACCTCCAAGTTGCTAACGGGGGAAAACGGGTGTCAATGCGACGTGTGGAACATTTATTGCCTCGCTATGATTTATATGTAGAGGATCCAAAACCACTCGATCATATCGATTCCTATCGACCATTATTGGAGCGATCTCAAGGCGTCTCTTCTAGCGATCAAGCAGACGCAAGCAGAAACACAATGGAGAGTAAGCAATGAGATTGCAGCATCTCCTCTCTGGTTGGTTTAAGGATTGGCAATCAGCCGTGATGAATGGGTGGAATCAATTTTGGTTCACGCCAAGACCAGTAGGTGTGCTGGTTTACATGCGACTGCTTTTCGGTGGATTGCTTCTCTATTCTCACCTGGTGCTTGCTATCGATCTTGATTCGTTCGTTGGCGATGAAGCCTGGGTGAACCAAGAAGTGGCACGGTCTCTGCACGAGGGTGAATTTGGTTTGAATTCCGGTGGCTGGAGTTATCTCTGGCACCTTCGATCACCGAATGCAATCTGGATGCATCATCTGCTCACACTGGTGATTACGGCGGGTTTTACTTGTGGGTTTTTAACGCGCTTTACTGCGCCATTATCATGGTTTTTACAGGTGATGTATGTTCATCGACTGACCGGCGCCTTGTTCGGTTTTGATCAAATCGTTACCTATGGCGTCATGTACCTCATGATCAGTCCATGTGGTAATCAGCTTAGTGTTGACAGTTGGTTGCGGCGCAAATTCAAAAAGCGAATCGAGGCGAGTCGTTTTTTGAGCTGGTTGTTTCCCTCTGATGATTTGAGCGTCTCGGCAACGATTGCAACACGAATGTTCCAGTGTCACTTATGTGTGATTTACCTATTCGGAGGGTTAAGCAAAGCTCGAGGAATTACTTGGTGGGATGGAACTGCGACATGGTATGCAATCTCCAACTATGAATATCAGTCAATGGATTTGACTTGGTTATCAAATTATCCAGTTTTCTTGGCAGTGCTGACTACGGTAACCCTCGTTTGGGAACTTTCTTATTGCGCTCTGGTATGGCCTCGGCTGAGTCGGCCAGTTGTGTTGTTTCTCGCCGTCCTAGTGCACTCAGGGATTGCCCTGTTTCTGGGAATGGCAACGTTTGGCATTGCTATGATTGCTGCCAACGCCTGCTTTTTGGAAACAGGCGGTAGTAAAGATTTCGCGACAATCCACTCAGACTAACATCTACCCGCTTCATTCAGAGGATCGGTGGATATCTGAAAAGGATATCCAACACGACTTTCCTTGTCCTGCGCTGATGCATTGATTGATCTTTCGAGTGGATCAGTAGGATTCGCTATTCAGGATGTTTTTGCGTTCCACACGACTCACCTCTTGAGTTGCTTTTGTTATTGCAAAGGTGGTGTAGTCCGTGTTGTAGGTAAATCGGATCATTCATTGAGAGATAGCAGGGGTTTGCCAGTCATCTCTTCAGGGATTGGCAAACCCAGTAACTCAAGGACTGTCGGGGCAATATCAGCTAACCTGCCTCCTTGCCTCAAGTCGCGTCCTTCAATACCGGGTTCAACAATTATCAATGGAACATCGAAAGTTGTGTGTGCTGTGTGAGGACCTCCGGTTTTGGGATCAGTCATTTGTTCGCAGTTACCGTGGTCAGCGGTAACGATAAGTGATCCACCAACAGCGAGTGTTGCTTCAACAATTTGCCCGACGCATGCATCAACCGTTTCCACAGCTTGAATTGCGGCTGCTAGTACACCTGTGTGTCCGACCATATCGCCATTTGCAAAATTAACGATAATGAGCTCAATCGCCTCAGATTCGATTGCTTTTAAAACTTTGGCTGCAACTTCATTGGCAGACATTTCGGGTTTTTGGTCATAGGTTGAAACTTCTTTGGGAGATTGCGCCATGCCGCGATCTTCTTCTGGGAAAGGGTCATCTCGGTAGTCATTGAAGAAGAAGGTAACGTGAGGATATTTTTCGGTCTCTGCGCATCGAAATTGCTGAAGTCCGAGTGAGCTGACATATTGTCCCAGAATATTCGGCATTTTCTCAGGCTTCTCAAAAATGACTTGCACAGGTAGACCCGTTTCATATCCCGTCATGGTGGCGAAAAATAGATTATCTATTTTGTTCCCACGAGCGAACCCGCCTCCGTCAATAGCTCCCCATTGTTCATCATCGTAAACAAATGCTTTTGTGATTTCTCTAGTACGGTCTCCTCGATAATTCATGAAGATGATGGCGTCACCGTCCTTCACGGTAGAGGGCTGTCCCTCTGTGTCTAAAATCGATGTCGCAGTGATAAACTCATCACCACTTCGACTGGGCTCTGATGGCGAATCATAATAGGCTTGTATCGCTTCCATTGCTGATGCTGCAGTCTGTTTCGATCCCGTGGCCATCATGTCGTAAGCTTGCTGCACTCGATCCCAACGCAAATCGCGGTCCATCGCATAGAATCGACCAATCACGCTCGCGATTCGTCCAACTTTCTCTGAGGTGATCTTGTCTTCAAGCTGCCTGATGAATTCGATCCCAGAGGTGGGTGAGGTGTCTCTGCCGTCGGTGATGGCATGTACAACGAATTGTTCGCTCCGGAGATCGCTCTGTTTGACCAAATCAACGATCGCAAAGCCATGCTCTAGATCACTGTGTACTCGACCATTCGACATGAGTCCGAGCAGATGAAGCGTTCCACCGGTGCCCTTCACATGATCAATTGCTGATTTAAGCGTTGAGTTTTCGAAAAATGATTTGTTGCGAATGGCTCGAGTAATCCTCATTACTTCCTGATCCACAATTCGGCCCGCACCGATGTTCTGGTGACCAACTTCACTATTCCCCATCACCCCAGTCGGTAATCCCACATCCTCGCCCGAAGTGTGTATAAGCACATTAGGGTAGGTGGCCATGAGGGAATCGGAGACAGGCGTGTTGGCTAGATGAATGGCATTGGCGTGATCCCATTCTTTGTTGGGATTCTCTCCCCAGCCGTCCCGAATAATAAGCACTACAGGTTTGCGTCGGACGTTTGTCAACGGAGTCATCTCTTGGGTGTGGGTTTTCTGATGGGTTATTCAGAGCATCGTATAGTGATTGATTTCACGCTAGTGGACAATTTAACCAATCGCAGTTGGATTAGCAGTACCCAAGTAATTCATCGTGTAGGGAAAGAGAAATGGTTTTTAAGTTAATCTTGATTCCAAGCTAACGCTCTTACGTCAATTTGAATCTGACCTTGGAGCGAAACGAGGGGGTAGGGTTGTGGGGTTTTATTCCCGAGAAATTTTCCCTGACGTCGACGCCGATGCCGATAGATATGGGTCTTTTTGGCGGCTTGCATATATTGACATTGCTGGATCGAGACAAACGGTCGAAATTAGGAATCACCTCGTCAGCTAACCCTTTTTCACTGCCATAATCCCAACACCATCTTCGAGCATCGACGATTATGGGTTAATCTGAGACACCGCGTTTTACACTCATTGGACAGGATTATTCATGATTTCCTTGCGTTTCAACCCACAAGGCAGTTTTCACCCTGAGTACGGAATTACTCCCGATGATGTCTCGTCGATGGAGCCGACATTAAATGATCTGCGCTTGGAATTAATTGAAACCGATAAATTACTCTACGAATCTGGTGATCCTCCTCCTGAAAAACAACCTCTCGATGCTCGATTTCTATGGCTGCCTGAGGAGACTCTTGATGGTTATGCCAAAAACCGAGAGCAATCTGAGTTGGGGAGGATTTTTAAAGTTGCAAACTCTATCCATGACGAAATTGATGCTGTCGCTGTGCTGGGTATTGGCGGTTCCTACATGGGAGCCCGGGCAATGATGGAGGCTTGCTGTGATCCTTATCACAATGAACTTTCACGAGGCGCACGGGGTAGTAAGCCGCGCATGTACTTCGAGGGTAATAATGTGGACAATGATGCATCCTCCTCATTGTTGCAACGTCTCAGTATGGGTGGTAACGGAGATACGTTGGCCGAGAAGAGACACGCAATCGTCGTGATCAGTAAGAGCGGGGGCACGATGGAAACCGCGGTCGCATTTCGGCATTTTCTCGCGGCATTGGAAGCATCATTGGAGCCTCAGGATCGATCTCTCTTAAAGAGGCTGGTGATCCCTGTGACCGGTTCTTCTGGCAAGCTTTACGACCTGTCACAGTCGATTGGCTGTGATGAAGTGTTTAATGTTCCGGACGGAGTCGGTGGACGATTCAGTGTCCTTTCATCAGTCGGTGTTTTGCCAGCTGCATTATTAGGTCTTGATTGCATTCGGTTGCTTGAAGGTGCATGTGCCATGAATGAACATTTCAAGACTGCACCGCTAGAAGACAACATCGTCATGCAGTATGTCTCGGTGAACCACTTGCTCGCTAAGCACCGCAGTAAGTCAATCCGTGTGATGAGTGTCTGGACCAAGGCTCTTGAGTCATTTGGTTTGTGGCACGATCAATTGCTCGCGGAGTCCAACGGTAAGAACGGTGTTGGTGTGACGCCTCTAACGACGGTAAACACGAGGGATTTACATAGTCGACATCAACAACACCAGCAGGGTGCCAACGATAAAGTATTCAATAATCTTATCGTTGAAAATTATCGACATGATGCAATGCCGATCGGGAGAAGTGATCGGAACCAAGATGGTTTGAATGACATCGCAGATAAGACCCTCCCGGATATTATGAAGGCGGCGATTCAAGGTACAAACGATGCCTTGCATGCTGACGGTAGGCCGACAACGGATCTGATTATTCCAGAGCTGGATACCTTTGCATTGGGGCAACTGTTTCAAATGATGATGATTGCAACTGTGATTGAAGGAAGGTTGTTGCAAATCAATCCTTATGGCCAGCCCGGTGTTGAACAGTACAAAACCAACATGAACCATTACTTAGGACGATGAGGTCTTTAGGCAAAGTGAGTATAAAGCACCACGGGTGATATCCATCAGAATCAATTATTTCCAAGTTATTCATCTACTTTATTGTGAACAAAAATGTCATCAGTTGACCATCTATTCTCTGATTTGAAATCCAAAGGTCAAAAGGCTTTGATGCCCTTTTTTACTGCGGGTGACCCTGATTCTCAGACCACGGCAGATTTAGTCCGAGCCGCTAGTAAATCTGGCGCGAACCTGTGCGAAATCGGTGTTCCGTATAGCGATCCAATCGCTGATGGTCCCGTTATACAGGCGTCTTACCAGCGAGCACTTGATGCGGGATTCAAGCTGAACGATATGTTTGAGATGGGAAAAGCTCTCACGCAGGAGGTTTCCTTACCATTGGTCACAATGGTGAGTTATTCAATTGTTTTTAGAATTGGTTTGTTGGAGTATGTGAGACGCGCTAAAGCTGCTGGTTACGCAGGAGCTATTGTTCCAGATCTACTCGTGGAGGAAGCAGATGAGTTTTCAGCAGTATGCCGAGGCGAAGACTTCAGTTTGATTCAGCTTGTCACACCCACGACTCCGAAAGAGCGGCAAGTGAAAATAGCAGAATCATCCTCCGGCTTCCTCTATTACGTCTCAGTGACTGGGATTACCGGTGAGCGGAAAAATTTACCAGATAACCTTTCTGAAAACGTCGCTTGGTTAAGAGGACAAACTGATCTTCCAATCTGTATTGGGTTTGGTATCAGTGGTGTCGAAACTGCGAAGCAGTTATCACCTGTAGCCGATGGATTAATTGTGGGTTCGGCAATTATTCGTCGGGTCTTTGAGTCAAGCGGACGCACTGATGCAACGGATTCGGTCTCTGCATTCATTCGAGATTTGCGGAAAGCAATGGATCAAACGTGAGGGCATGCACCTAACTTGTGTAAGGATTAAAGTCTGATGGCTCGACCGAAACCAGATCCAGTCGATTCGGAAACCGTCCGAGAACTCGCTCTGTCAGTGATGCAAGCAGATCGCTTTCCAATGCTTGCAACGATGGATGGTGATCAGCCACGCTTGCGTCCCGTCTCTCCAGTTATGACGAGGGGCTTTATTGTTTATGTTGCTAATCTGAGACGATATCGAAAAACCGATCAGATTGCGGCTAATCCAAAAGTTGAGCTTTGTTATCTCGATCCATCACATGACCAGGTTCGAATTACAGGGATCGCGAATGTCTTGACAGACGAATCGTTGCGAAGGGAAATCTGGGATACGAATCCACTACTTCGTAACTACCTTGGTGAATTCACGAATCCTGATTTGATCATCTATGAGATTGAACCTCAGGAAGTTACTTTCATGAGAGAATGGGCCTTGGAATATCATCAAGTGGATTTGCATCAATAACGCTAGCCTAAGACCACATACGGAGCGTTCCCTTCTGATAAACGATTCAAGTTACACGTGATTTCGAGATGTGGCAGATAGTACGAACATTCCCTCTGATGTTATTGGTGCTGGCGATTCCGATTGTTCCTTTTCTCTTTTTTGGAGAGGCTTTCGAGATTGAGTTGCAAAGTTACCTTGGCCAAGATGCCAGTGAGTCCGATCTTAGATTGATCGTAGTTGCGTTGCTTTCGGTTGATATTTTCCTGCCGGTTCCCTCAAGCGTGATTAGTACGGTGAGCGGATGGCGTCTTGGTTGGCTGCAAGGGACGCTGGCTACATGGATTGGTATGACCATTGGTGCAATCATTGGTTATCTATTTGCTTTGTGGCTGGGCCCGCGTTTCGCGGGTTGGTTTTGTCGTGGTGATGATCTGGAGGGCATGAAAGTGTTGATGCGACGTTTTGGTCCATCGGTTCTTGTGATGACTCGCGCGATACCAGTGTTTGCGGAAGCTAGTGTTCTGATGGCGGGTTTGCATCAGTTGGCATTTAAACGTTTTTTTCTTTCAATCGTTATCAGTAATTTGGTGATTGCATTGATCTATTGCAGTTTGGGTGATCTGGCAGCCAAGTACCAATGGTTGGCAGTCGCGGCGGGTGTATCAATCGGTTTGCCACTGCTTTTGGCGGCAATCAGCCAGCGATTGGTTAGTTTGGACTCAGGGGATTGATCTCAGGGGATTGGTCTTTGTAGCTTCGGTGGTGATTGTATTTCGGTTGATTTAGCCGGTATTCGTTACAAGCGTTACAACCTGCTACCTTGCCTAACCCGATCTCTTTTTCTGACCGGAAAATACTTGTTGTTAGGCACGCTTTACGTAATCCGCGTGCTAGGTTTCTTTGACAAGACTTCCAGACATACGAATTTAACGCGAATCGGTGACGCGATGATTCGTTTTGTCAAAACACTCCAAGGATCACGCAGCATGCCTGTTTCCAACCCCAGCCAAGAAAAAGACCAAAGCGATATCGTTACCATTGATCGAAGACGGGGAGATCGACGAGGTGCGGGTGAATCAGAGTTGCAACCAGCGACCTCTCCCAAAAAACAACGCCGCCGACATATTGACCCAACTACTTGTGAACGCGACTACAGCGGGGATGAGATTGAGTTCATGAAAGCGATGGACGATTACAAACGCGCCTCTGGTAGGATGTTCCCGACCTGTAGCGAAGTCTTGGAGGTGATTCGTTCTCTCGGCTACTTGAAGCTTTCTGATGAGCAGGTTGACCAGTTGGGACTTTCGTTTGAAGAGTCCTATGATGACGAGAGCATAGACGAATTGGAGCAGCAACTTGAGGATGAGTTGGCTGAAGTTTGATCCATGCCGATCACTCGGTCACGTAAAATAAGACCATTGGTTCCAACAGTGAGCGAAACGTTGTGAGTACAGCGTTTCGCTTTTTTTGTCTGAAAATTAAGACTGTGGTGCATTCAATATCAAGCGATTTGAGCTTAGCTAGTGCGATGCTTCAAATAGGTTATCGGTTGTAGTTGGTGGTTCTCTGATTGAGATTCACAACAAACCCATCCGCCGAATTGTTTCATCTCCCGAGTGATTCCTTTTGATGATTGAAGCATATTCAATTGATCGTGCGTTGATGTCACGACGTTCATCTAGGAATCGCTGCATCAATCTTGGGATCTCATCTTGATCGTCATAGATGTAGCCAATGGAACCATGTCCGCCTCCAAGATTGACTTGGTTTGAAAGCCAGCAGTGGTTGGGGACGATTACTGGAACACCTCGACATAGCATTTCGAGTAGAACACCACTACAACGTGATTTATATCGAGATGGATTGTAAAGAAAAACTCCGAGTCCAGATTGTTGAATCCATTGGTGGTAGTCTTCAGTTGCAAGATGGTTCGTGATCAGCTCGATCTCACCGTCTGGGTTTTGTTGCCGAAGAGATTTCGGCACCATTGAAGTCACCTTGTTTTGAGGTATTTGCAAACATGGCCGAAAGGTCGAAGAATTGATCAGCTGATGCTCATTCAAGTTCTGCAGAAATCGATAGATTGAGCTCTTCCCTTTTTCCGATCTGGCCATCCCAGCGAGTACAGCGCGGCAGGGTTCTGTGTCGAGTCCGGTTGATATTGTGGAAGAATGGGTTGGATAGGGAATTACACCTGATAAATGACCTCCATAAATCAAATTCAGTTCCCTCTGTAATTCTTCCGTTGTTGCGTGGATGTGAATTTGATGATTGGCAATGAGATTCAACGTCGACTGTAGTTGTTTCTGCATCACTCTGTTTCGCCTCTGACCTTCATTGGTGGCCTCATCATTGATGGAAAAATGAAAAATCGCGTGAACGTTCAGAGGTGGTAGATCGGAATTGTGTAAAGCAGCAGCAAGAGCCAAGAGCGTGAAGTCATCTGCTGTGTTGATGAACAGATAGTCATTCGATTGGATTTCGAGCTGACTCATCAGTTTTAGAAAGGAGTATTTCCAATTCGCCAGCATGTTGGTCGGACGACGTGAGGGCTTTCGGAGCCATTCTGATAGTTGGCTCAAGCGGCTTGATAGAGGTTTCCTGTTTTGTATCCTTCCATTTAGGTCGCGGTAATTGTGTGACTTGCCACTGGCGCTAAGTGACCAGCGAACCATCGGGTGGTTATCGAAAAGAGGATAGACTTCCCACCGATTGGGTATCTCTGAGTTGTTTCGCGCAAATTGCTCATGGGTAGCAAGTACGCACCGAAAACCTATTTTTTCCGCAGCATCACCTAACAGTCGTGCAAGTTCTAAATAATGCCCCCCGACTTTGTGGATGTTGTCATCCACCATGACCAAGCGGGGATGCTTGCTTGCCAGTGCTGCATTGTTCTTTTGCTTCACAACTTTAAGCTTCCGTTAGAATTCTTGCGCGTGCTCGAGTGTATTCTGGACCTCAATGCAGAATTCACAATAGTGATTCAATATTTCGCTGCTTCTTCGCACTCCTCTAGCAAACCGCTCAGCTACCCAATCCGTTGTATGGGCTTCTATATGCTAGCAAAGATGCTTCATTCAGCTTCCGCGGACCAGAAGTGAGGAGGCAACGGTGTTGTGGTGTCTGAGTCAAAAAGTGCAGAGTTTCATGAGGATTGGGGAGAAAGAGAACGAGGATTCGCTCCCCTCATCCCAAATCCAAGTGGCTGGTGTCGGCGTCTCGAAGATACCGGTGTATCCAGCAAGCCTGGTTCGGGGGAATTGCCTTCAAAATTACCGTTGTGCGTACTGGCTTTTTTTTCGTACCGTCCCAGACGGTGTGTTGCAAGGAAGTGAGCACGCGAGCGTTTTTGAAATTAAGGAAAGAGGCAGCTATGCGTCTTATCGTAGTGAATGCAAGTCTTTGGTTGATCATCGCGTCGACAGCTCTCACCTTGGGATGCCGAGGTTCTATTCCTTTTGGTCGAACCGTTCAGATCACTAAAAGTAGCGATGCTGCTGAGATAAGCATTGATTCTCCTGAACAGCGATTAGCAACTGGAAAGTCTGAGGATTTAACGGATCCTGCTGATCAAGAACAGCAGTTGAGCGAAGAATTGGCATTAGAGATGCCAGAATCAGCTGAACCGATTCCACCGGAGGTTTCCGTTGCAGTGGTTGCTGATACTGTGCTTGGTCTAGGAGAAAAAGCTCAAGAGAACACAGAGAGTGATGCGGATGCACCTATGAAATCAGGTGACATTGCATTGGTCGGCGGTGAGGAGCATTCCAACGCAGGTGATTCAGATTCTAAGCAGTCACCTGCCGAAGGTGCTGAGTTGGTGGGTGATTTACCAGCAAACGAAGTTGAGTTAACAGCCGGTGGTCAAGAACCGGATAGCCAACCGCTGCCAGAACTAACAAGTGGAATGTCAGCAGGAGAACTCTTGGATGCTTTGCAGCAATACCCACCGAATCAGCGAGAGCAAGCGGTGAACCGGTTTGTCAATTTGGTAGCGGATAAGGCAAGTCAAACGAAAAGACCAAACTCAGTCAGCGATGAGATTGCAAAGGCTTTGGACGGTGATTTAACTTTGCCGGAGGTGACAATCAAAGAGGGGTTAGAGCCACCAGAGAGGATAGCTTCGAGTACTGGTGAACCCGAACCTGCTCCCGCAGTATCAACGGCCGTTAGTTTTTCATTAAGCGATGATAAAACGGATGATGTTGTTGTTGTTGCCGATTTGCTTCAGAAGGAGACTGGAAATACACCGCCAGATAACAATCTCGGTAAACCGGTAACGGAGGTTGCCACTCAGCAAACCGTTGCAGTACCAGAGGTGGTTGCCGAGGAAAACGCTGTAACCGAAGCGTTGCAAGAATCGGCAGAAGAGACACCGATCGCTGATGTCGCACAGGTGAGTGTTGAATCGCCGGCCATGCCTAAGTCGGAGCCAGCCATTCCCTTGGATAATCAGGCCATTAATCAATTAACAGCCGTTGATCAATTAACAGAAGGGCAGCTTTTGGCTGCGTTGATTCTATCACTGCAAAAAGCATCCGATAAAGAGTCTGAGTCGGAGCGTCACGAGCGATTAGTAAAACTCAGCCATCTGATGGTTCTGGCTGGTGACCTCGAAACGGCAGTCGATTCGATGGAAGATGTAACTTCGGAGGAGCGGGATTTTTTACGGCATCAATTGAGAGGTTTGTGGCATCTCATTGATCCCGCCGGCCATCCGAACCCCAATCGAAGATTCACGTCCGTCGCCTCCGAGTTCCGTGAAGCCGCCAAGCACGCTGGTGCGGCGACAGATTCGCTTGAGGTGAGTCGATTGGTTTTCTGCACTGAGATTGAAGCTTACGGACAAGTCAAACCATTCAAGAAGAACCAATTTGAACCCGGCCAACAAGTCATCCTGTACTGTGAGGTAGAGAATTTTAAGGCAAGACAATTAGATACCGGTTACGAGATGCATTTGAAGGGCAGCTACGAAATCTTTGATGCTGAGAATCAGCGAGTATTCGATCAAGTTCTTCCGGCGGACCGGCAGGCCTCTGCCAATTATCTCCGAGACTACTTCGTGGCTTACCAAATGTTCCTGCCGGCTAACCTTCCAGCAGGCCAGTACCGGTTGCAGCTTACAATGGAAGATTTAGTTGGAAAGAAATATGGACAGGCAGAAGTTTCTTTTGAAATAGAAGAATGATCTCTGCTGACTCGATCGACTACGGTGATCACTAGCTACTGATGGGCGATCACCCTCTCCATACTTGATCCAAGTTGTTTCGAATTATCCGAGGTCGATTCGGTCCATGATTTGATAGGTCGGTCCTTGCTTGTCTAGAAAGCTCGCAATGATTTGGACCTCATCCACGCTCATTGCCCCCAAGTGAGTTTTCTCCTCCAAGCTTACTTTCTCCATGACCTTGCTGCTTGCTCGTCGAGCCTTGGCCCTTCCGAGTGTAAGATGCGGCCGGTAATCTCTTGCTTCTGGCTTGAAACCCAGATCAGCTAGGCAGGTTTCCAATTGTGAAACAATCAAAGTTAGATTACCTGTTTGATCCGTTACCCCAGCGTGAATTATCCGAGCGCGATCGGAGTCAGGAAGTCCTCCTGCTCCTTGAAAAACCAACTCAAAAGGCGGTATCGATGAACAAATCTGTTGAACGACCTTACAGACTTTTGGAACTTCCGTATTATGGACGTCACCGAGAAACTTTAATGTGAGATGAAGATTGTCTGTCGGTACCCATTTGATTCCATCCCCCGCCTCCTTAAGTCGATGAACCATTTTTGCCGCAGCTTGAGCAATATCGCGGGACAACGGAATTGCGATAAACGAGCGAATAGCATTCATTGTTGTGATAGAAATTGATAGGAAAATGAAATCGTTCCGACCAGCTCCCTTCCGTTCGAATTGGCTTATTCGAGGAGGGCACCTACAAACTATCCTATCGGTTCGGAGTGAATCTGCGAACGGGCTAAAACCGACGGCTCATCGTGTGGATGTGTCGGAGGGTGACCAGATTCTGTTGCATGAGGATACTCCTGAATCTTCAAATCCCGAATCTCCCTGTGTTTTGTTCATTCATGGGCTTTCTGGATGTTATTGCTCTCCCTACATGGAGCGTTTGGCCACCCGTTTTCTCGGACGGGGGTATCGCGTTTTTCGAATTGATATGAGGGGGTGTGGAGCAGGTGCTGAACTTGCTGACAATTTAACACACGCTGGTCGAAGCCAAGACGTTCTTGATGCATTATGTCACATTGCCATGATGTACCCGAAGAGCAAGCTAGCAGCTGCCGGAATATCCCTCGGTGGCGCACAGCTGTTACGGGCTGTTGGTCGAATTGGTGCGGGTCTACAGGAAATTCCTGATTGGTTTTCCAAGTTGAAGAAAGTAGCCGCTGTCGCTCCACCGATCGATCTGGTGAGATGTAGTGATCACATGCAGCAACGAAAGCTGCGGCTCTACAATTACTACTTCATTCGTTCGTTGCTAAAACGTCTTCCAAAACGGTTGTGGAACAATGCCGAATTTCGACGTGAGATGGAGTTGCCCCCGCCACGCACTCTTCGCGAACTAGATGATCGATTCACCGCACCTTTGAGTGGTTTCAGTGATGCTCTCGATTATTACGAGCAGTCTTCATGCAATCAGGTAATGAACTCCATCAAGGTGCCAACTCTTGTGTTGGCATCTCAAGATGATCCGATCGTTCCAGTGGACTGCTTTCCCAATCCCGAACGGCCTTGGTCTGGATCCGCTCAGCTCTTACTGACTCGATCAGGAGGTCACGCCGGTTACATCGGTCCGAAAAAAAACTCTTGGATGGACGAAGTCCTGGAGCAATGGTTGATTGACCATCCAGCATGAGGGAAATATAGACTTTGAGTCGCTGGTTTCCCTGAAGTGAAAAGCCAGTTGATGATCAGCATCCCGTACCGGGCTAAGATCTCGGAATCCACTTGGGCTCTGGTTGAATTTCATCGGTGGTTGGTGATCCAAGATCTTTCCGCCCACTACCCTCAAGTCGGCTAATGATTTCAACTTCCATATCGTCATCACACACAATCTGGCAACTCAGTCGTACACCCGTCGTCGTTATTTCTCTGACTCGTAATGTCTCCATTTCCGCTTCGGTGATTTGATTCGGTTCTCCGGACAGGAATTGGACTCGACAACTGGTGCATCGAGATTGACCTCCACAGGCATGAAGTTGATCAATTCCCGCATCTTCAACAAGTGCTTTGACAAGTCTCTTTCCATTTGGAACGTCAAAGTCACCGACTCCGCTGACAGTTAATTTTGGCATGGGTAACCTTTTTCTATTACGGTTTGTTAGTGGTCTTGTTCGAGGTGTTCAGTGAGAGGCGTTCAGTGAGCGGTGCATTGTTAATTGTGGTTCTATAATCAAGATTACTCTCACCCTCTGAAAATAGCTGCAGTTAATGTGAAACTGAAGGTTTAATGTTCACTCAGCAGAATCAGTCGTTACGGCAAGACAACAGGTTTCTATTGTTAAGCACCAAGCTCTCGAAGTTTCGGTTCTATTGCGTTGGCTTGCCGATAAAACCCCAAATCATTTGGATGAGAGCCGTCTGTGGTGTCGTCTCGATCCGCTCCGAGTAGATCGTTCCCCGAGAGGTAACCGATTCTCTTGTGGCCTGCTGCGATGAGGGATTTATAGGCAGATTGGAGTGCTTTTCGGCTATCCGCGTGTCGTTCCTGAAGCGATGGTAGGAACGGTGCATGGGCGTACGTTCGATCCTCGACCAGAAGAACTGGTGTGTCAGGTCGACATTTGCGTAGCTGAAGGACAAGTTTTTCCGCTCTCTCTGCGACCTCTGCACCTCTCATGTTGGGCAAGCAATCAATGACATAGATTAGGGGATCGAGTTCGCATAGAAACTGACCGACATTCGATTCCATCTTGCCGTTACCAGAAAAACCGAGATTGATAATTGGGTGTCCAAGGCGACGACCCAGAATTGCGGGGTGCGGCATTCCGGGGCGAGAAGCGCAGGCGCCATGGGTTATCGACGTCCCATAGAAAACAATGGGCTTGGTTTTCCTTGGGGTAATCGGTTCGAAGGTGTTACCGGAGGGCACTCCAAATTTCAGACTTTTGGTGCCGTTGTACAAAGGAAGGTAGGCGGTGTACTCACGGCTCTGCATAGGTAAGCCGCTTACTAGTTTGACTTTAGTGGACTGTGATGTTGGGCGTGAGACGGCAAGCCATCGCCAGTTTCCAACTGAATCCGTCGCGTATAAATCAATTCCACTGACCCCAGTTGCCGGCATGTGTGGCATCTCAAGCTTTGACGAGGTTACCTCGTAGTCCACCCAGATCTCCGAGGCGTCGGTCCGAAATCGGGTTAGCATTCCCGCCGAGTGTCGACTCAGATTCCAAACGGCATCTCGGACAATTCCGTTTGCTCGTTTGGGTAATCGGTCATAGAAACTCTCCATCTCATTGGAATCCCAACCTCTCCCCTCGATACCCCAATCTTGAGCATCATGCCAGGAAACTGCGTTGGTAGAAGCATTGTCCTGACCAGTCAGCTGACGACCGGTTGCAGATGATGCCAATGCGGCGGCACCGCACAGAAAATGTCGACGATCCATCGTAAAGTTGGTTGGATTGAGCACAATGATTTTCTTGAGGGATACAGGTAACACTAGTTTTTCTGAGTGGCAAGCCCTTGCCAAGTCTAACATTCGCATCTTGCGAATGGGTTTTCACGCAAAATCGGAAAACCGTAATGTTAGATTTGATTCAGGCAGAAATCTACCGCTAGGTATGGCTGATCGAGTTTAGGTTCGTCGCAAAGTGACGAACGAAGTGTCCCCGCCATCAGAGATCAATGAGTTTTGCACAGATGGTGATCACCGACCCTTCGCGAGTTGGACTGCTCATGCTAGACTTGCTGATTGGCCCGTGCGCGTTGGTCACTGGTGAACGCCTTTCGTAATCCTTGCGGTTGATTTTTCCGTTTTTTTTCGGTTCTATCGCGTGGAGAATGAAGCTTTTTCCGGTTTGCTACGCGAACGGTTTTGATGCTGCTACATCAGCATCGCGTGAATGTTGGTTTTGACCGCTGTGGATCTTGAAGCATGGATTTGATGTCCGAGGAATCGATCGGGGCCCTAGGGTTACTGGTCGCCGAGGCTGCTGAGCGTCTCGTGGATTCTCATGATGAGAGTTTAGATAAACGAGCAGCAATGTTGATTGTAGAATCGCCGACTTTTAGCAGTGAATCTGGTTCATTGCATTTTGGTTTTAAGGTGAAAGGTAATCGACAATCGGTTATGGATGTTCAGTTGGAAGTTTCAACTGAGTCATCGGATGATTCGGATGATGAAGAGTATCAATTTCATCCGCTCAATGTTTCCCTCAAGGCAACACCCCTTTGTACCTGCGACCAGTTTCATTCTGGGGGTAATCGCTGCGCCCACTCACTCGCTGTCGCTTGGTGGTTGCAGGAGCAGCTGAGCCGGCGATCAATCAATGAGGTTTTCGAGTTCTTTGGTGAACTTGAGGTGGATTCGCTTGCCGCTGGTCGTGATCTGGTCAGTCAGGTGTTAAGTCTCGCTAGTGGGAAAGCGTCGCGTGATCCATCGACTGGAACGCGTCTGCAATGGCGAGTGGGACTTTCTTCATCGAGATACTACTGTCCGTTATCAATCACGGCTTACGAACAGCGACCGAAGAAAAACGGCAAGGGTTGGACGAAAGGAAAGGAAATACGCAGCTTTGATCTGCTTCGGAGGGATTTTTCTAACAGGCCAGTTGATGGGCGGATTGCTGCTCTGGTTGCAAATCCAAGTTATTCATTCAACGAGGATCACTTTGCGGAGTTTCAAGCGCTTTCCTTGTTAGCTGGCCATCCCAATGTTGCGTGGGACGATGTCAATGTTCGTCCATGCCGAGTCTTTTCGGCGGAGCTGATTTTGACACTCGTTCCGGCAGAGCTGGAAGAAGAGGATCTTGAACTCGAAGTTGAGCAATCCTTAGACGATCGGCAACACTATTACCGCCCTGAATTACAAGTCAATGGAATTCGGATTGACTTGAAGCGTTGTAAGGTGGTGTACGGTTACGCTAGTCCAGTTGAACCGATCGTGGTGGTTGCCGATGAGCAAGATAACCGGCTTGTGGTATGTACGCTTCGTGATTCAAAGGCGGCCAAGTTGGTGCAGCATTTACTTGAGGCGGAACTTGAAGAGGTCTTGTTGGATTCTGATGCCGCTGCCCGATTTGCAATCGGCAGCGCTGACGTCGATCGCTTCGTTCATGTTGAACTCCCAGCTCAATTAGCTGGGCCGCTTGAACCGGTAACCGCCGAGCTTGTGTTTGAATTGCGTCCACGTCCGGGAGCGGGTTTGTTGATCTCAATGCGAATGCATGAAGATCGCTTTCGTGACCTGATGGTACCGGGACGCTCGCCTGAGACCGTTGCGTGCTTAACCGATCTAGGACCGATTCGTTTACAGAGGGATCTTGATGCGGAGCGGCTCCTTGCTGACTCAATGATTGAGAAGTATGAACTGAACCGGCTCACACCAGATGGGCCTGATCATTGGGTTGCTTCAACGGATGAAGCAGCATTGGAAATCTTGGGGTCCCTTTACAGCGGAGGCGAGGAAACTCCCAGAATGATCTGGCCTGAGGGAGAGTCACTGCGGGTGCGTGGTGAGATCGCGCCAGGGGCTTTGAAGGTTCAAATAGATGATCGAAAAGATTGGTTCGGTTTATCTGGATCGATTAATATTGATGGTCAAGAAATACCTCTTGCCGATCTACTTTCAGCAGTTCGCGATCAACGTTCTCTGGTACAGGTTGGGGATCGTCAATTCGCCAAAATCAGCGATGCGTTCCGAAAGCGGCTCCAGCAACTTGGGGATGTGGTGATCGAGGAACGTGGTGCGATGAAAGTCGCAGATGCCGCAGTGCCCGCCGTTCAAGAGCTTATCAGTACTGACGTCTCTTTGGAGGCTACAGCGAGATGGCATGAATCATTGAAACGATTGGAGAGCTTGGCGGACTGGTCACCAGTGCAGCCAGATGACCTTGATGCTGTTCTTCGAGATTATCAATTAGAGGGATTTCAATGGCTCTCGCGTTTGAGTGCTTGGGGAGTTGGAGGTGTCTTGGCGGATGATATGGGTCTTGGAAAAACCGTCCAGACGCTCGGCGTGTTACTCGAAAGAGCTGAAGAGGGGCCAGCTCTTGTGATTGCCCCAACCAGTGTTGGTGAGAATTGGCTGAGAGAAACTCAACGCTTTACACCTCGACTTACCGCGCTGTTATATCGTGATTCAGATCGAAATACGTTGGTTCAAAATGCGGGGCCTGGGGATCTGATTATTGTCAGTTATCAGCTTCTTCAAAGAGACGCAAAGCGTTTCGCCTCAAGGTCTTGGAATACGCTTGTTTTGGATGAGGCGCAGTTCATCAAGAATGCACAGACCAAAACATCACAAGCAATCAGGCAGCTCGATGCGAATTGGAGGATTGGACTCTCCGGAACACCATTGGAGAATCATCTGGGTGAGCTTTGGAGTTTGTTTCGTACATTGAGTCCCGGACTGCTTGGTTCATGGGAGCGTTTTCGACAGCGTTTTGCGGATCCAATTGAGCGATTGAAGGATGATCAGCAACGCAAATCGCTCGCGCATTTGGTGCGTCCTTTTATTCTACGGCGGACCAAGGATCGTGTACTCAAGGAGTTGCCTCCAAGAACAGAGATCACACTCCATGCTGAGCTAAGCAAGGAAGAGCGAAAACGCTACGAGGATACACGTGTTGCTGCTTTATCCGAACTCGGAGGAGGTGGTAAAAACGAGCAAGGTGCTGGGCAGCAGCGAATTAGAACACTGGCTTGGCTTACCAAGTTGAGGCAGCTCGCTTGCCACCCTAGGTTGGTGGATCAGAGTTGGACAAAAAGCTCCGCCAAATTACAGCTTCTTGTTTCGTTGGTTGATGAACTGCGAGAAGGTAAGCATCGAGCATTGATTTTCAGCAAATTTGTGAAACATCTTGGTCTAATTCGACAAGCTCTCGACGAACGAGGTGTTGAGTATCAATACCTTGATGGGGCGACACCAGCTAAAGAGCGACAGCGTCGCGTTGACGCCTTTCAAGAAGGTCAGGGAGATCTTTTCTTGATTTCACTGAAAGCGGGTGGGACCGGATTGAATCTTACTGGGGCTGATTACGTCATCCACCTTGACCCATGGTGGAACCCTGCGGTGGAAGATCAAGCAACCGACCGGGCGCACCGAATTGGTCAGGAACGACCGGTAACGGTCTATCGATTAGTAACTGAAAATACCATTGAAGAAAAAATTCTGGCGCTACACGCGGATAAACGTGAATTAGTGGCGGGAGTTCTTGATGGAACAGATCTTGCTGCAAAAATGGACACCGAGATGCTGATTCAATTGATCAAAGATGGGGCAAGCCATTAGGTCGTTCTGGTCTGTGGTCCCGCGAATGTTCGGGTCCTCGGTTTCGCCGAAGGAACTTTTTCTTTTAAAAACGTGGGTTCTGGTGACCAAAGGTGTCTCGAGGGTGGACGATGCTACCCCTGTTCGAGGGTAGTTTCCGAAGGCCGACTCTCGTTCAGCCACTGCGGCGCTTTTAGGGACTGAATCTGCGGTTGTCTCACGAATAGCAACGCGGTACTATAAGGATGTTCACTATAGGGCGGTTGGCAAATACACCGTCTTTGGTGGGTTTTCCCGTTTTTTGAGGTCTTCATTCATTTTTTTGATAGAGGTCTGAGTGTCATGGCGAAGAAGGCAAAAGCATCAACGAAGAGTAAGGTTGATCCCGGGATGAAGGCCATTCTGGAACGCGAACCCGGGTTAAAAACGACTCTTGAGCAGATCGATAAAACGTTTGGTGACGGCGCCATCATGCCACTTGGAGCGTCACAGCAGCTGACAATCGACGGGATTCCAACCGGAAGCCTCAGTTTGGATATGGCACTGGGAGGTCAAGGTATTCCGAGAGGAAGAATGATTGAGGTCTACGGACCCGAATCAAGCGGGAAAACAACTCTCGCACTGCACATTGGTTCGGAAGCACAGAAGAATGGTGGGATTGCAGCAATCATTGATGCTGAACATGCCTTTGATCCGAGCTGGGCAAAAAAAATAGGAGTTGAATTGGATACCCTGCTGGTGAGTCAGCCCAGCAGCGGCGAGGAGGCGATGCAGATTTGTGAGATGCTCGTTAAGAGTAACGCCGTTGATGTCATCATTGTTGATTCGGTTGCGGCTCTCGTTCCCAAAAAAGAATTGGAGGGTGAGATTGGGGACAGTCATGTTGGTCTGCAAGCTCGGCTAATGAGTCAATCAATGCGAAAGCTTACTGGTGCGATCGCGAAGAGTAAGTGCGCAGTTATCTTTATCAACCAAATCCGCGAGAAAGTGGGTGTCATGTTCGGGAGCCCTGAAACGACACCAGGCGGTCGGGCACTAAAGTTCTATTGCTCTTGCCGAATCGATGTTCGTCGAATTGGTGCGCTTAAAGATGGCGAAGAGCAAGTAGGCCAGCGTGTGAAGACAAAGATTGTCAAAAACAAGGTCGCACCGCCTTTCCGTGTCGCCGAATTTGACATGATGCATGCTAACGGCATTAGTTATGAGGGTGATTTGCTTGATTTGGGTGCTAACTTTAAAGTGGTTTCTCGAAGTGGTTCCTGGTTCAAGTATGGGGAAACCTATCTCGGTCAGGGCAAGGAAAAAGCAAGAAACTTTTTGATCGAGAATCCGGAAATAGCCGAAGAGATCAAAGACAAAGTGATGATTGCCGGTGGGTTTGGCGTTGCCTCACCCGCTGCCAGTGATGATGCATCGGTAGAAGAGAAAGAAAAAGAAGAAATTCCGAACAGTTGAGCTTAGACAATAGTCACTGTTTGTAATTCTCGTGACTCTCAAACTGCTCTCTGCACTAAAAAAGCATGGAGCAGAGGTGAGGCGTAGCTAATTGGTTTTCCCTTTAGCTTCCATTTTTCCCCATGTGTCTCGAAGAGACACAATCCGATTCATCACCAGCTTGTCTGGCGTGGTGTCGGAGTCCACCACAAAATAACCAACTCTTTCATATTGAACCTGATCACCGATTTGATGTGATTTGATTGCCGGTTCCGCATAGCCTGTCACTTTTTTTAGCGAATCTGGATTCAGGTAATCCAAGTAGCTCTTTCCATCCGCCGTGGATCCTGGATCTTCGACTGTGAAGAGGCGATCGTAAAGACGCACCTCTATTTCTTCTGCGTGGTCAGCACTAACCCAGTGAATGGTTCCTTTGACTTTCCTTCCTGACGTATCTGAGCCACTCCGTGAGTCAGGATCGTAGGTGCATAGAATTTCAATGATTTCCCCAGAGTCATCTTTGACGACATCATGGCAGTCGATGATGTAGCCTGCTCGAAGTCGAACCGCGCCGCCTTTCTTTAATCGAAAAAACTTACGCGGCGCCTCCTCCTTGAAATCATTTCTGTCAATTAACAAGTTCCCGCTAAAGGGCACTTGCCGACGCCCGGCTTCCGGGTCCTCAGGATTGTTTATGGGCTCAGAGGTTTCAACATGACCTTCTGGCCAATTAGTAATGGTTAGTTTAATTGGGTCTAAAACGACCATGCGACGCGGAGTAATTTTGTTGAGATGATCTCGGACGGAGTTCTCGAGACGAATCATATCGATGGTGCTATTGAACTTAGCTACACCTACGTCGGCACAGAAACTTCGAATGGATTCCGGCGTATAACCACGACGACGGTAACCACTTAGTGTCGGCATGCGAGGGTCATCCCATCCGTCTACATGACCTTCCTTCACAAGTCGCAGCATGAATCGTTTACCTACCAGCAAGCTGCTCAATTTTAACTTTGCGAATTCAATTTGTCTGGGGTGATGAATCTGTAACTTTTCACAAAACCAGTCGTAGAGAGGTCGATGATTTTCAAACTCGAGTGTGCAAATCGAAAAGCTGATATTCTCTATAGAATCACTTTGTCCGTGAGTCCAATCGTAAGTTGGGTAGATACACCAAGCATCGCCTGTTCGATGGTGGTGGGCTCGAAGAATGCGATACATGACGGGATCTCTCATGTTTATGTTGGGAGATGCCATGTCGATTTTTGCACGTAGAGATTTTGATCCATCCGGAAAATCACCAGCCCTCATCCTTCGAAATAAATCAAGGTTTTCTTCCCTGCTCCGGTCTCGGCTTGGGCTATTTCGTCCTGGTTCGGTCAGGCTCCCTCGATATTCACGCATTTCTTCTGCTGATAATTCACAAACATAGGCATCACCACTCTGAATCAGTTTTTCAGCCCAATTGTAGAGTTGCTCGAAATAGTCACTCGCGTAATGAAGGCTATCCCATTGAAATCCAAGCCACTGGATATCCTTCATGATTGCATCGACGTATTCCGTGTCCTCTTTGATTGGGTTTGTATCGTCGAAACGCAGATTGCAAGTCCCGCCGTTGGCTTTTGCCAAACCAAAGTTGAGGCAAATACTTTTAGCGTGGCCGATGTGGAGATACCCATTTGGTTCTGGGGGAAATCGCGTATTTACACTCTGAAATCGACCGGACTGCAAATCAGCTTCAATAGCCTGCTCAATGAAATTCTTTGTTTCGCGTTTCGAAGAGCTGTCATTCATGAGGGGTGTTCCTGCTGCTTACTCTATCAATCCGTGGGTTTGCTCATCGGATCAGTGAATGCATCGAGGTCGTGATAGGTTTATCAAAGGGGATGGATTTATTTACGATGTCTTGGAGCCTAGGTCTCAGAACGCATCGTGATCTGACATGCTTGCATAGATTAGCGAATCAATCACAGAAGACGAAGATCGCAACGAGTTGATTTCCTCGTTCGTGCGAATGTTTTTGCAAAACATTGACCCTGTTTGTAGCAGTCGAACGCACGATAGCCCACCATTGTGTGAACACTGTGGATGGGAAATCAATTAGCAGGCAGATGTGCAGTTGGGTGTGATTGACTGTAAATCGCGTTCTTTCGGATTGGCTTGAGATCGGCGACTTCTTACGCATTAATCAACTATTTGGGTTTGAATTCCCTATTGTTGATCTTGCGGTGGCCGTCTCCTCTACCTCTTTTTCAGATTGAGTAGAGGGTGCTGGATTTCCGAGGGATCGGATAAAGTTAATCAGGTGCCATATATCATCTTTCTCAAATTCTCCTTCAACAAAGGTGGCGGCTGGCATTGGCGAACCTTCAATCCCCTGAATGATTCGACGGTAAAGATTTTCCGATGAGGAACCTCCTCGAAATATACCGTCTGTAAAATTACGAGGTCGCGCATTTTGCGGCTTTAATGCGCCCCTTGCAAGTAATGGAACCAGCTGTTCAAGATCGTCAGGCTTTAATCCAGCACGTGATGTCCAGTCTTTCGTCCAATCGTCATAGTCGGTTGTCTGCCCATTACCAAGGCCTTTCTCACCATGGCACTTACTGCAGGCTGCAACTTTCCCCACAAACACTTCCCGCCCACGCTCTATCGATAAAGCTAACGCTTCTGCGATGGACGGGTCGCCCTTCTGCATCCCGAGCATCTCCTCATTTGAATTCGGGACTGGGATACCTTCAGGTGGTGTCGGAACGTCCACGATTTCTTCTTCGGCACTTAGCCACGCATCGGCAATATCAATTGCATATTCTTCGTTGTACTCCCACTCCTCAAGGTAGTTTTGCAAATCCTCGATATCATTTGTTAATGAGTCACTTTCTTCTTTGATCGCAGCTATCGATGCCTCAAGATTGTCACGGGTTTGTGATCGAGCAGCCTTCTCGCGTTTTTCGCTCGGGTTTAAATTCTTCGCGTCCCCTGTCGATTCGATCTTCTCCGTCAAAGTTGCCAGTCGCTTTTCTTCCTCCGAGAGCTTTTTCTGCAATGTCTCCAACGCAGTGTTTTTTTCTGCTTCCACTGCTTCGATTTTCTCATCGATCAAATCACGGTTCTCGCGTTTGCCCCATTCAAGTTTTTCACCGAGGTCTGAATTGATCAAACGATCATCTCCCTCAATGATGCCCTCGAGAATACCCATATCAATTTGAGTTCGTTCATGTTCACCACGCAGGGAGAGATAGATCACATAGTCAACAAGAGCGTCGATGTTCTCCGAGTCTATGGTTTCGGGAATCCAGGTTTCTTCGGTCCCACGTTTGAGTTTTTCAAGATCAAGCAACTTTGCAATGCTGGTCATGTTAGTTCCCGCAATGCCGTCAGTGATTATTTGCCGCAAGTCACCTTTCGTCGGTTTTGATCCACGCTCGCTTGATTTGAACTTGAAAACACCTTTTCGATAATCTCTTGGGTAAGGCACTTGAGAAGCGGCAAGAGGTCCACGTCCGTCGCCCGAAACACCATGACAACTTGCGCAGAGCAAACGGTATAAGCCACGTCCCTCTGCATTTTCTGGACCTGATGCTTGGTGTAGATTATCCAGAGAAACGACGGATGCAAAATCATCGAGATCGGAAGAGCGTCGTGTAGGGAAAGAGTGTAACGGTCAGTGTAGATCT
>CAXQOB010000042.1:0-21209 GCA_964225475.1 Candidatus Nitrosopumilus sp.
ATGGGCGATCTGATTTGCCAGTCGATGACTCTCCTGCCACATTGGAAACGGAGTTGATTTCGACAGCATTACAAAACGCTCTGATTCCGACTTGCCGCCCTTTGGGTGATCCTGATCGGCGGCGACCACAGCGTACTTGAGGTTTGCACCTCCAACGTCAATTCCGAGCACAGTGGCTTGATTGTTATTATTCATTGACCGAGTCTAGGAATCGGGTTGACCTTTAATTGTTCCATCAGACGCCCAGCGGATCGACCTCGACGCAATACAACAGGAGGGTGTCGACAATTCTAAATCAAAAACTCGTCGAGCAAGGTTGCCTTCAACCATTTTCCTCAAGCCGACATAGGAGGTTGTGACCCGCGGATTGATTTCTATGAGAGTGTCATCACAGGCTTGCTCTCTCAGCAACAGATCCAAGCTGACGAATCCCCGAGAGATTACTGGGAGCGTTGCCATCACTCGCTTCGCAAGTGATAAGGCCCTCCGATGAAGTTCTTCCTCAAGTGGTCCCTCACCGCCATGGTAAGCAAAGGTTTTTGGATCAATGGATTGTGAGCAAGCCGGTAAATAATCAAGTTCGTTTGAACGGGCGATCACGCTGATGGAAACAGGATGTCCGGTTAGGTGCTCCTGCAGGAGGACGCCTTCCCTCGCATGACGCATCGCTGAGGTTAGTGTTGGAAAGGCTCTGATCCCTTGTGAGCCACAGTCATCACGAGGTTTTAGGATGACGTCGGTGACCGTCTCAAAGGTTTTGTGAACTTCATGCTCCGTGATGTGTTTTCCAAGCAGGTGGGTTTTAGGATGAGGTATTCCAGCATCCTGCATTCTTTTCGCGGTCTGCCACTTGTCTGCTGCAATTACAAGAAACTCTGACTCAGGTGCCATCACCCGAATTGAGGCCGCTCGAAACGCTTCGATCAGACTCAGGAGGATGCCATCGGTCTCCGGAGCAACGATGATCGCCGCATCACAATTGCTCGCGAGTTGAACCCATTGATCAACCGTGGACCTCGTCGGAGAAAGAGCTGCGAAGTCCACTTCACTTTCGAATTGTGCTTTTACGCCCGCGAGGAACTTCTTCTCTGCTTCAGGGATCCCGAGCTTATCAAAGGTGTCCTTAACCTCTTGAGGAACATCATCCCAGTTCTTCTCCTGCCTATCGGTTAGCTCAGGGCCAAACCTCGCGTCAACAGGGCAGGCTACTTTTGCGAACCGAGACACGTCGTGAAGCAGAGCGCGCAGCATCGCTCGCCCCTCACGCTTGAGTGTTACGGGTATCTCATCATCCGGTTGCCCGATGAGACCACCGCCACAGATGTATTCACCAACAAAGACTCGCATGATGGCCGAACCGTGATTGCCGTATCGTTCTCGTGCGTTGGTGAGTGCAGCACTGCTGGAGGATGCCGCAGGGTGTGTTGGACCGGGACGACTCGGCTCGAATTAGAAGATGCCGAGGTGATCCCGTGCTTCGTCTGTCATTTTTTCGGGTGTCCAAGCCGGTTCCATTACGACTTTGACTTCGCAATTCGCAACTTCCTCAAGACCCTCGGCGGCATTCTTTGCGCCTGAGACAAGTTGTGGTCCAGCGGGGCACATGGGACTGGTCATCGTCATTTCGATGTTGACATCGTGCAATCCCTCTTCGTTTTCTTCCTGAATATCGACCACGTAGATCAGACCCAGGTCGACGATGTTTACGAAGAGTTCGGGGTCAATCACTTGCTTGAGAGCTTCACGAACTTTGTCTTCTGCTAACGCCATGAGAGTGCCTTGAAGGATAGTTGGCTTTAAAATGAACGAATGAATCGACTAAACCATATTCAAACGCTGGAACTATTCTAGCAGTATGAATCACCGGTATTGCAACAATGCATGGGAAGGCTCTTTTCAGTAATCCTTCCCAGTGAAACGTGTCGAGGATCAATCGTACTCTCGAACTTGCCGAGAGATCGCATCGCCGAGTGCATCGCGAACGCTATCGATGGTGATCCGGTCAAATATTTGCTGAAAGAATCCACTAACGATCATGCGAGTTGCTTCTTTTCGTGTGAATCCGCGACAGCGAGCATAAAAAATCTGCTCCTCGTCAACCTTGGCAGTGGTGCTGCCATGTGTACACCTCACATCGTCCGCCTCGATTTCCAATCCAGGAATTGAGTCGGCTCTCGCCGCACTGGAGAGCACGAGGTTGTCATTCCGCTGATAGCCGTCCGTTTTTTGTGCTTCGGGATCAACTTTGATCATGCCACGCCATACGGTGCGGCTTTTATCTTGCTGAGCTGACTTGTAGAGGAAATCACTACGGCAGTTCGGAGCTTGATGGTGTTGCAGGGTGTGGTAAGCGATATGTTGCCGCGCTTCGGTGAACATCACACCATTCACCTGACTGTTCGCACCCGGGCCGACCAAGTCAACCGATTGATTCACTTTGGTGAGCTGTGATCCCATTGCAGCGAGTGTCCACTGCAGCGTGGCATCACGATCTACCTGTGCCTTTTGCATGGCAAAGTTAAAGGTTTTGTGTCCCCATTCTTGTAGGTTCACATACCTCAGATGCGAGTTTGGTTTTTGAATGATTTCAACCCCGCCAATGTGCAAGCCACCGGCGGTTGAATCCAAACTGTTAGACTCGTGCAAAAGCGTCGCTTCTGCGCCTTCTTCGAGTATGACCAACGTGTGTGTGGTGTCCGTTCCGCCGGTCGAGATTACGCTGCCGATGTGAAGGGGTTGATCGATCACAACACCGCGAGGAACGTAGAGTATCTGACCACCCGACCACAACGCTGCATGAATTGCCGCGAACTTGTCATGCTGTGAGTCAACGGTGCTGAAGAGATACTTTTGGATTAGTTCCTCGTGGGTCTCGCAGTGCTGCTCAAGTGACCCGAACAGAACCCCTTTCTCCTTCCATTGATCTCGTAGACTTTCGTTGACAATCTGGCTGTCGAGTGTCTCGATTTCTCCGGCTGTCTCCACACCCTCTCGAAGTTGATGGGCGGCAGTTACCTGTTCAAGGTCAAAGGCTTCACCACTGTTGGTTGGGAGCGAGTAGCGATTGATTTGAAAGGTTCGAATGTCGGTTCGGAGCCACTCCTCGTGGCGACGCTCCGGCCATTGCATGGCTTCGGCATGATTCCATGCTTCTTGCCTTAAAGTCTGTAGCCACTGTGGTTCTCGACGTTCCTGCTGGAAACCGTCAAAGCCGGCAGCGTCAAAGGTGGATTGCATCGTGGTTGTCATCTTGGTTTCGATGTTCCGGGATAAATTGATTGGTCGGTGTGATTCGCGTCTTTGTAACGCTGACGGTGTCTCGGACGGAGCGATAAACGCTGCCTGAGGCTCTGAAGTCAAGCGTCACTTGGCGGTGTATTGGTCAAGGTGTCAGAAGCTTGCTCAACCCACACTGCCCTCCATCTGCAATTGGATCAATCGATTCATCTCGATGGCATATTCCATTGGCAGTTCTTTGACCAATGGTTCGATGAAGCCATTAACGATCATCGTGCTGGCTTCCTGTTCAGTTAATCCGCGACTTAGAAGGTAGAACATTTGTTCTTCCCCAATTCTTGACACACTGGCTTCATGTCCAATTTGAACATCTTGCTCAGCGATCTCAATGTATGGATAGGTGTCACTGCGGCTATCGGGGTCGAGGATCAACGCATCACAGACCACGTTGTTCTTACTGTTGTGTGCCCCGGGGTCCACTTTGACCAGCCCGCGATAGCTGCTGCGGCCACCATTCTTGCTGATACTCTTGCTGATGATCTGTCCGGTTGTGTTAGGAGCCTCATGAACAAGCTTTGCACCAGCATCCTGATGCTGACCGCCGCTAGCGAACGCGATGGACAGGATTTCTCCCCGAGCGCCGGGTTCTTTCATGTGAACAGCGGGGTACTTCATCGTCAGTTTGCTGCCGAGGTTTCCATCAACCCATTCCATGGTTGCGTCGGCGTAGGCATGAGCACGCTTGGTGACCAGGTTGTAGATGTTATTCGCCCAGTTTTGGATGGTTGTATAGCGGCACCTGGCATTCTTCTTGACAACAACCTCGACCACGGCGCTGTGGAGGCTTTCAGTCGAGTACATCGGAGCGGTGCAGCCCTCGACGTAATGGATGCTTGCACCCTCATCCACGATGATCATCGTTCGTTCAAATTGTCCCATGCTTTCTGCGTTGATGCGGAAGTAAGCTTGGAGCGGGAAGTTGATGTGAACTCCCTTTGGAACGTAGATGAAGGAACCACCCGACCATACAGCGCTGTTGAGGGCTGCGAATTTGTTGTCTGCCGGGGGAATGATTTTTCCAAAGTATTCACGGAGTAGTTCGGGGTGTTCACGCACAGCAGTGTCGGTGTCAGTGAAAATCACACCCTGTTCCGCAAGGTCCGACTCCAGTGAACCGTATACCACTTCACTTTCGAATTGTGCTTTTACGCCCGCGAGGAACTTCTTCTCTGCTTCAGGGATCCCGAGCTTATCAAAGGTGTCCTTAATCTCTTGGGGAACATCATCCCAGCTCTTCTCCTGCCCATCGGTTGGCTTGAGGTAGTAGAAGATGTCTTGGAAATCGATATCGATGCTGCCGCCCCATTTTGGCATTGGCCGCGATTCGAATTCGTCAAGTGACTTTAAGCGAAATTCACGCATCCAATCCGGTTCGTCTTTGATATCCGAGATCTGATTGACGATCTCACGATTCAGACCCTTTTGGGCCTTGAAGACACCTTTGGTTTCGGTGCGAAAATTGTATTTATTGATCTCGCCAATATCGTCATTTTCAGTGGACGCTTGAAGATCGGTTGCCATGATAAATCCTGTAGGCTCTCTCGATTGGCTGCTTTTGATGGTTAATGACGATCAGCTTGACCGCTGATCCGTTTTATTTCTTCTTGTGCGCGTCAAAACTTTACGCGGTGGCTTCTTCTGCCAGCATTTCCTGGTTCGCGGCTTCCGCTTCGGGGTAAGTTTTGCGAATTCGGTCATAGCCGTTCTCGTGTAACTCGTCCGCCAATTCAGGTCCGCCAGTCTCAACGATTCGTCCTCCGAGCATCACGTGAGTGAACTGTGGAGGATTGTGTTCGAGCAATTTGTCGTGGTGGGTGATGATTAACAGGCCCATTTTCTGATGACCAATTTCCGCGATTGATTCACTTGCCAAACGCACAGCGTCAGCATCAAGACCGCTGTCAGTCTCGTCGAGAATCGCGAATTTTGGTTGGAGCATTGCAAGTTGTAAAATCTCTGCTCGCTTCATCTCACCCCCTGAGAATCCGTCATTGACGTAGCGGCGAGCAAATTCAACATCCATGCGTAGGTGGGACATTTTATCTTTGAGCTCTTTCCTGAACTCACGCATTGGAATCAGCTCTTCGCCTTCTTTCCGGTCTGGGCGTCGAATGTTGGTGGTCGCATGACGTAGAAAATCTGCCATCTTCACCCCAGGAATCGCCATTGGACGCTGGAACGCGAGAAAGATGCCGGCGCGAGCTCGCTCATCCGCTTCCATTTCAAGGACGTCTTGGTCGTCTAGGAAGATTTTGCCACCGGTGATTTCATACCCAGGATGTCCCATGATGGCGAGCCCGAGCGTGCTTTTGCCACTACCATTGGGTCCCATCAAAGCATGAGTTTCGCCATGTTGGATCGTGAGATTAACACCGCGTAGAATCGGCTTATCACCGACGGTGACATGTAAATCTTCGATCTTCAAAGTGTGATTCATCGTTCAGACTAGTCTTGTTCTAAGGTTGGTGTGTTAGGATTTTCTATGGTTGCAGTGAGCGTTTAATTAACAGTGTTGGTCGTTAGGTCACTTCTCGGCTCAGCGGTTCCGATCGAATGGACGGCACTGAATTGGCAGCAGTCATCTCCATCCAAACGGCAACTGCGTAATTGCATCGGTTGGCCCAACGCCTCGGAGATCATCTGCTCTTCAAGACGACACATGGTTCGGTCCTCGGACTGATCCGTGAGCGAAGGGTACGGACACGCATTTATATCTAAAACCGGAATTTCCCCTTCGTTGGAAACTTCCATTGGGATTTTTTGCGTGGACATCGAACGAGAAAGTTTTTGCAAACGCTCTTTAAAATCGTCTGAATCAGAAGACCGAGAGTCCGCCGATTCATCGGAGTGGTTTAGCACGGGCAAGTCAGCCTGTTCGGCATGCCGTCTACCTAGTCGCTTTGCCACTGCCGAAAGGATCTCATTTCGAACCTTTTCATCCGTTAACGAGATGACCTCCCGCCAAAGTGCATCGGCGAGATCGGAAGAATTAGCTCCCGCCACGCGATGTCCGGTCAGCGTGAGCCGGTAGCAATAGGTTGGTCGACCTCGACCGGCAACTACTTTTTCCCGTTCGATGAGCCCCTCGCCCATCAGGCGGTCAATCCTTTGCCTCACGGCGGTCGCTGTTACCCCGAGTTGATGCGTTAGGTCACCAATTCCCATGCACTGACCCACTCGCATCGCTGCGAGCACTTCGCGATCAACTGACCGTAAATCTTCGAAATTGACAGGTGGCATTTTGGGTTTCAATTCTTAGCTATCCCCGTGGTTCGTGGGGATGCTAAACGGGTGTGTTCACGTGAGTTCGTGACCGATGGTGCATAATCGGCGACCCATGTTCTGGGTGGATCGCCACATTACTGCAGTCAGGATCTTTGTCGTCTCACTTCCGTGACTCGTTTTCGAATTCGTTTGCGGTGATCAACGGCGTTTGGGCATCAGGCCTTCAAAGCCGCTTTCAGGTCAATCCCGAGGGATTTGGTTCCCCGAGATATCCGGTGACCGCGGGGTCTTCGGCTACCTCTACGATTGCAGAGAGGCCTCCGAGGGCGATTCCGGCCGAATTGCACCGCAATCCGATGGAATACTGTTACTTAGTGTACGAATTTTGACAACGGGTGTTGTTAAAAAAGCAGATGGAACCACTCAAACCAACCTATGAGGGGGGAGTAATCACCGCTTTGGTTGCGTTTAGGTCGACTTTTCTGCTGTTAAGATCCGGGTGCTTTCCTGCTGTGATGCCTCCACAATGCTTCGACGGCTCGGTTTTTCCCAAGCGGCGATCTCCATCGTGCCTACCCGATGCAGGGGGGCTTGCCGCCGTCGACGGCTAGTTTTGAAGGGGTTTCATTTAGCCGAATGATCAAGCGTCTCGCATTGGGGCGAGGTCTGGCGAGACTCCGCGGTTACCGATATCTCGGGGAACCAAATTCTCACGGATTGACCCGGAAGCAGCTTTGAAGACCTGATGCAAATTCCGCTTGACTGGTAAGCTCTCCCGGGTTGGTTTTTTATTTGATATCTTTTTTTTGGCAGTCTTGCTATGAAAGCGGTCGCAGTCACTCCGGGAACACCCAACAGCGTGCATTTGGAGGAGATCACCAAGCCAACGGTCGATCAAATCTCCGATGGTAAGGGCGTCTTAGTCCGAGTATTGAAGGTCGGTGTTGATGCAACGGATCGCGAGATCAATGAAGCGTTATACGGTAACGCGCCCGAGGGCGACCAGCACTTAGTCATCGGGCACGAGTGTTTTGGCGTCGTCGAGGAGGTTGGCGAAAGTGTGCGACGTGTCAAACCGGGTGACTACGTCACGGCAACGGTTCGTCGGCCAGGAGGTTCAATTTATGATCTGATTGGCACCAATGATATGACCAGCGAGGAGGAATACTTCGAACGTGGTATCAACCTTCGCCACGGATTCATGACCGAGTACTTCGTTGACGAAGAGGAGTACATCGTTCGCGTGCCAGAGGGGCTTCGGCATCTACATGTGTTGATGGAGCCGATGAGTTGCGCCGCCAAGGCGGTGCACCAAGCCTACGAGGCGCAGGCGAGGATGAAAGTTTGGCGTCCACAAGTTGCCTACGTGCTTGGTTCGGGGCAGATTGGGTTGCTCGCAACTCTTGTTCTTAAACTGAGAGGATTGGAAGTTTATACGCTTGCTCGCGGGGCCGCTCCCAATTTGAAAAGCGAGATCGTCGGTGGTTTGGAGGCGACCTACGTGAGCACTGCAGAGACTTCCATGGCGGAGCTTGTCGAAAAAACAGGACGACCTGACTTGATCATTGACGCAACCGGTAGCAGTCAACTCGCATTTGAGGCGATGGAGCATCTAGGGCTTAACGGGGTTCTTGTGTGGACGAGTATCACCGGTGGTGATCGTGAGATTCAAGTTCCTTCTGATCAGATCAACCTGCAATGGGTTTTGGGAAATAAGTTGCTACTCGGTAGCGTCAATGCCAACCGCGGGCATTTTGAAATGGGTATCAAGGACCTTGCGTTGGGGGAAATGATGTACCCCGGGGTGCTCGAGAAGATTTTGACTCACGCCGTGGATGGTTTGGACGCCTACGAAGAAATGATGCGGTTGCTCGTTGAGGACAAATCTGCACTGAAAGTCTATGTCAACGTTGCTGACGAGTAAGCCTTCTATTGGATTCTACTTTGGAGATCAGAACTGCATTTTCAGCCAAGTTCGTAATCCAAGGTGATTCATTGCGAGGGCAGGGTCTGAATTTGGAATAGCCTCTACCCTCATTGAACCGATGCCATATTCTTTGGCTCAAGCATCTCTTGCCAGCTTCGCAGGACTTCGATCGCTGACTTCATTTTATCTGTATCGATTTCGTGAACGTTGATCGGTTTCCCAATGCCATTGAGCATCGTGACTGTCAGTCGCCCACCTAAGTGCTGGCGAAATTCCTCGAGTCCTTGGAGTAATTCTTCGACGGGATCAATTGAAGGATGCCAGAGTCGGATGCCAAGTTCGTTGAGGCATTGGTGAACTTGTTTTGCGGATTCGGTTGGAAGATCGTAAACCATGGAGGAGTAGATGCAATCAATTGCCACTCCGATGGCAACCGCTTCCCCATGCCTTAATTCAAAGTCAGAGCATGGTTCCAGACGATGAGCAGACCAATGGCCAAAATCCAAGGGTCTCGCCTCTAGCATTTCGAATGGGTCACCACCCGCGGTGATATGGTCCATGTGTAAACGGCAAGATCGATTGATTGCTCGCTGAGTTGCCACAGGATCTCGGTCATGGATCTTGCTCGCCTGTTCACAGAGCCACTGGAATTCGTTCGCGTCCTTGAGCAGTGAAACTTTGACTGCTTCGCTGAACCCACTGCGAAAATCACGGTCTGGGAGTGTTTCGAGAAGATGGGAATCATTGAAGACAGCCCAGGGAACGGCAAACGTACCAACCCAGTTTTTCTTCTCGAAGTAGTTGATCGCATTTTTTACACCGACACCGGAGTCCGCTTGAGCCAGCGTGGTTGTCGGGATGCGAACAAGTCGAATACCGCGATGAGCGATCGCAGCGGCAAATCCAACTGCATCAAGCACCGCACCGCCACCGATCACAACAACATAACTTCGCCGATCAAGATTACTTTCGTTAATCGTTTGAAGGAGTCCTCTAATCTGATCGAGAGAATTCTTTGACGCCTCACCGCCATCAATCCATTCCGTCGGCGCGACCAGTTCGACGTTGTCGTCGGAGCGGAAACGCCCTTCCAGCCGCGATGCACTATCCCGCAGCGCTCGCTCAGCAACCAGCAGCACCCTTGCAGCACCCGTCTCACCGCCATCGAGCAGCTCGCTTAGTGCAGGGTAGTCGTCACCACAGACATCGGTTGTCACGCGGAGTCGATGAACGAAAGGGACTGAAAATACGATGTCCGTGTTCGAAGGTCGGGGACAATCAGGCATGGGTGTAAGAGAACGGTCAGAAGTCGAAACGGTCGGAAGTCAAATGGGGCTTAGGTCGAGGAGGGCGTCTTGCGTGATGATTTCGTAGCGGGGTACTCGTGTGTACGAAACATGACGTTCGTTCTCCACGTGATGAGACATTCTAAACCGCTGAAGTTGAAGCGTCAGTGGTGGGGAGGGCGTCACAAATCACTTATTTTCGACGGTTCATTCCCGGTAGGCATGATGGAGATGTGGTGTTTTCGATTAAAACACCATTAATTCCGCTGAGATTAGTCAAATCGGGGTCTCGCGCCTTGCGAAACCGGCGGAAATAGCTACCAAGGTGAGGCACATTAATCGGTGTGGTCATTTCGTTTTTTGGAGTTTGAGCAATGCAGTGGCGAAGATTAGGCGGCAGTGGATTAGTGGTCTCTGACTTGTGCATGGGAACGATGACCTTTGGTGGTCAATGCGATGAGTCGCTCAGTCACTCAATCTGTGATCGTGCCTGGGATGCCGGTATCGACTTCTTTGATGCGGCTGAAATGTATCCCGTGCCTCCGACGGCGGAGCGATTTGGGATCACCGAGGAGATATTTGGTCGTTGGTTAACTACCAAGCCGCGCGAAGCTGTGGTGGTTGCGACAAAAGTCACGGGCCCTGGCCATGGTTGGTTCAAGCCACCGATCAGATACGGAAAGACATCACTTGATCGTCGTCAGATTATCGCAGCTTGTGAGGATTCCTTGCGTCGCTTGCAGACCGACTATATCGATCTGTATCAAACACACTGGCCGGATCACGGTCTGCCGTATGAGGAAGTTTTGGGAGTGCTGACCGAGCTGCGCGATGCTGGGAAAGTACGGGTGATTGGCTGTAGCAACGAGTCATGCTGGGGATTGATGAAAAGCCTTTGGGCGGCAGATCAATCGCAGCTAAGTCGTTATCAGACCGTGCAAAATAATTTTAGTTTGATCAACCGACGTTGCGAAAGTGAGTTAGCGCAGGTTTGTCGTCGCGAGCAGGTTAGTCTTCTTCCTTACTCTCCACTGGGTGGCGGCGTCCTGACCGGTAAGTACCAGAATGCTAGGCCGGCGGGGGCCAGGTTCAGTGCTTATTTGGACACCGGCAATGAACGGCAGAAAGCGATGGCAAATCGATTCGTGAATTCGCGAACGCTTGAGACTGCTGGAAGAGTTGCCGAAATTGCTGAGTCGATTGGTACCACTGCCACAGCGCTCTCCATCGCTTGGAGTCGCCAGCATGATTTTGTTGCATCGACCATTTTCGGTGCGACGTCGGTCGAGCAATTAGAAGAATCGCTATCGGCACGTGACTTAATACTTGATCAAGAGACGCTAAGCCGGTTAGACCAAGTTGATCTCGAAATTCCCAACCCGATGACCGAGGATGGCTTGCGACGCCTGTAGTCCTCCTTTGCCTCTCATCGCGGGTCTAGAGAGACCACGAGTTCCGGTGATTTTTTTGGATCGGTTCTAGTCTGCCGTGTCCGTTCTCTCAGCAACTCGTAACTTTGCACTACGGCTGCGCGGATTGGTGTGAATCTCGTGGTCTGTTGGACGCAGCGGTTTTCTTGTCAGAGGACTCCATCGGTCATCGTCTCGGAACGCCTGTTTCACCATTCGATCCTCAAGCGAGTGAAAGCTGATGATTGCCAGTCGTCCACCCGGTCGAAACCATTGTGCCGCAGAGGCGAGTGTGCGTTCTAATGCTCCAAGTTCATCGTTGACCGCAATTCTCAACGCCTGAAACGTTCGAGTTGCTGGGTGTATGTCGTGGTTGCGTGACCTTGGCACGCACTGCCTGCATACTTCGACCATCTGACCCACGGTTCGAATCGGAGCTTCACGTCGACGTCGCGCGACCACCTCGCGGGCAATTCGGCGACTGAATCGCTCCTCCCCATAACGATAGATGGTATCCGCAATCTCTTTTTCGCTGCTCCATGCCAGCCATTCAGCAGCTGTATGTCCCGTCTCTTGATCGAAACGTAAGTCCAAAGCGGACTCTTGATGCGTGAAGCTAAAGCCGCGTTCGCGGTCGGCGAGTTGATCGCTGGAGAGACCTAAGTCAAGTACCATCGCGTCGAGAGAGTCCACCTCCATGGCTGCCATCGCCTTTGGGGTCTTCTCATAGCTACCGACGAAGAGTTGGAGTCGTGTGTCATCAAGAGGCCGTTGCTCGTACCGCTTACTGACCTCTGGATCTCGGTCCAATCCGATCAAGATTAAATTCGGGTCAGAGTTTTGCAAAAGCAATCTTTGCGAGTGCCCCCCGGCTCCGAAGGTGCCGTCCACCAAGACTCGGGGTTGAATCTCACTGAGGGTGGCAACGATTTCTTCTGGCATCACCGAGATGTGACAGGAGGTCGAAGCAAGGTCGTCGGCTGGTGCGTTTTTAGGATCCAACGGAATCGGTCGCCATTCGGACGCGGTGGGTAAAGTGATGCGATTCTGTGATCGCGTCATGAAGGGTGTCGTCGCCTGCCATGACAATCGCCGTGGCAATCTGCATTTCGTCAACTCTCGTTACAAGTCAGGCCAAGGGCGTGGCTCCGAGGATGTCCACGAAAATCTCGACGTCAATTACCCACAGACCGCTTTTCGAGGCGTTGCCAATTTTCTTTCGCTACGAGAAGCAGGGCAGGTGCGTTTTCGGCACTACGGGTCATGCTCCGAATTCCTCGTCTGCACGACCTCAATGACTTTCCATGTGTTCGAGCAGTTTACAATTGCTCCGTTAGGTTAGACCTGCTCATTGCACTGTAGTGCGTTTTCCATGTTTTTCTCAACCTCTTGCAATCGATCGAGTCCACCACCGCCTACCTCTGCTGCGAGCCAGCCAGTGAAGTGAATATCTCGTAACGCCTTCTTCACGGACGGCCAATTAATATCACCTTCGGTAATCTTGGTGAACTTACCAGCCTCTCGCGAGAAACCTTTGATATCCAACTTCTTGATTCGATTACCAAGGGTTCGAATCCAACCGGCTGGATCGCCGTACTTCCAGTGGTTACCGATATCAAATTGAACACCGACCCAAGGTGAGTCAAAGGCATCGATGAACTTGGCAAGTTTATCAGCTGTTTGGTCGCTACCGCCCTCGTGGTCATAGAGGAAATCGTTCCATACATTTTCAATGAGAATCGAAACTTTGGTCTCTTCCGCCACTGGCAGGGCTTCCTTAATCGCAGCCATCGACCGTTCATAGACCTCGGCATCGGAGCCATCTTTGCCGTGCGCAGGCACCAAGAGCATTGTGTCGGCGCCGAGTGCAGCGGTGTCTCGTAACCCTTGGATTAGTTTCTTCAGCGCCGTTGCTCGTACTGCTTCGCTCGGATCACTATGACGCTCACCCCAGTGATAATTGCCGACGGTTCCGTCAATGATAAGCCCACTCTCCTTCGAGGCTTTGCGAGCGGCTGCAGCATCCACACCGGGGACGGACAGTTCCACACCATGGAATCCTGCGTCTTTGGCTAGCTTGAATTTATCGGTGAGCGAACCTTCTGCTCGGATCATCCCAATCTTTAGGGTCTTTCGGAGCCACGGATTTTTGTCATCCGCTGCAGCACCCTGAAGCTGATTGGAGGTGCCCAGTAAACACGATCCGGCAACGGCGGTGGTTGCCTGTAGGAAATGTCGTCGTTCAATTTGTCGATGTTGGTTCATGTTTGGATCCGTCGAGTCAGGAGGTTGAGGTCGGAGGTTGCACGATACGATGCAACCTGAATCGGCACCTGCAATCATCAGGCCGAAATCATCTAGATGGAGTCATTGAATTAGAATGACGTTACTGCCATCCCTTTTCGCCAATCCATTAAGTGTTTGGGGAAATGTTATCTCTTCTAGGGACAGAGGGTTTTACCTCATATCCGTCCGGCGGTCTACAAACCGTACCGGTTGTCGCCACAAATCGTATCGAGAACGGTTGGTTTGCCACGTGATTTTCTAAGCCAGAAGATCCTTAATGAGTTTTCCATGCACGTCAGTCAAGCGGAATTGTCGACCTTGAAAGCGATAGGTAAAACGCTCATGATCGATACCGAGCAGGTGTAGCAGTGTCGCCTGAAAATCATGGACATGCACGGGGTTTTCAGCCACGTTGATTCCCAGGTCGTCAGTTTCACCGTAGCTAACGCCTGGTTTTGCACCGCCGCCAGCCATCCAAACAGTGTAGGCGTAAGGGTGGTGGTCGCGTCCCCATCTTGCGCGATTGTTGATGTCACCTTGAAGAAATGGAGTCCGTCCAAATTCGCCACCCCAGATCACAAGCGTGTCTTCAAGAAGACCCCGCCGCTTGAGGTCCATGACCAACGCGGCACTTGGTTGATCCGTGTCTCGGCATTGATTGTACAGCTCAGTGGTGAGGCTGTTGTGTTGATCCCAACCAGCATGCATTAATTGAATGAAGCCACAGCCCCGCTCGGCTAATCGACGAGCGATTAGGCAGTTGTGGGCAAAGGTTCCTGGTTCGGTCACCCCCGGCCCATAGAGATCAAGTGTTTCCTGCGATTCATCAGAAAGGTCAGCGAGGTCCGGAACACTTGATTGCATGCGAAAGCTCATTTCGTATTGAGCAATCCTTGTGGCAATTTCTGGATCCCCATACTGATCCAATTTCATTTGATTGATCGCTGCGATATCGTCGAGCCAATCCCGTCTCATCTTTCGACTCATCCCATCAGGATTCGACACGTAGAGGACTGGGTCGCCGCTGCCGCGAAATTTCACACCCTGAAATCGGCTTGGGAGAAAGCCGCTACCCCAGTAGAAGTCATAAAAGATCTGACCGCACGTTGTGTTTTTGGTGATACTTGTCATCACCACAAACGACGGTAATTCATCCGTTGCGCTGCCCAGACCGTAGGATAGCCAGGCACCCAGAGTCGGTCGGCCCGGCATCTCCGCACCACTCAGATTGAAGTTGATTGCGGGAGCATGATTGACTTGCTCGGTGTGCAGGCTCTTCACGAAGCAAAGCTCATCCGCAACTTTGGCTGTGTGGGGCATGAAGTCGCTGACCCACGCGCCGGATTCGCCCCTCTGTGAGAATGGTTCCACGGGTGCCAAGAGAAGTTTGCCATCGGCAGCACCTGTCATGGTGCTGAATCGACGATTTTGAATGTAGGATGCGGGTACCGCCTCTTTGTGACGTTTCTGGAGCTCGGGTTTCCAATCAAAAAGATCAACGTGAGTCGGCGCGCCATTTTGAAAAAGGTAGATGACGCGTTTTGCTTTCGGTGCGAAATGTGGCAGAGAAGGGAGCCCACCCACTCGCTGATCACTTTTAGTCCGCGAGGCATGGACGTCGATCTCTCGATCACCCGTCTGCTCCGCGAGGCCCTCTCTCTGCAGCAGAGTTGCTAGTGCGGCCGATCCTACGCCTGTCGCGGCGCGTCCGAAGAGGCTTCGACGTGTGAATTGTTTTTGATGCTCTAACAGTGGATTCATGGGGACGAATCATCAAGCGAAAGTGGGAGGGGATAATCACGCGACACGATTCTTGGCCATGTCGCTGTGCCATGTCGGTAGCCGAAGCTTGGTGGGACTTCGGGCGATTGAGGAACTACATGTGGATTCATTTCATCTTTGATCACTACTCACGATTCAGGGTTTCGTCAAAGTTAAGAACTGCAAGGCAGAGGCTGGTCCACGCCGCCAGTTCACTCGCGTCTATGGTCTCGTCTCTAGCAGATTGCCCGACCGATAGGAACGCAATTGCCGCATCTGGCTCTTGAGCAAATTGTTTGCGAGCGCGCTCTAGGCCTCTTTCGAGAATTGCTTGCTCGTCTTGTGATGCCCGCCTCGCGATAACCCGTTGAAGAATTCGATGGATTCTTTCGCGATCGTTATCCCCTGATGCTTGATCCGAAGGTTGGTCGATTTTTTCGGCGAGGATGTGTTGTGCTAGCTGCCGGGCCGATTCCACGTAGGTGACGCCGTTGAGTGTCTGCAATGCATGCAGGGGCGTGTTCGTGCGGCCTGATCTCACGGTGCAGGTTTGTCGGGAAGCGCTATCAAAAAACATGGTCGGAGCAATGATGCGACGCCAAAAAACGTAGAGGCTACGTCGATAGAGTTTTTCCCCGGTATCTTGACGATATTTTTTCTTGCCGAAGGACGCTTCTTCCCAGATGCCGGGTGGTTGATAGGTGTTCACCGCGGGGCCATCCCGAACCGGAGACAGTAGCCCGCTGACAGCGAGTGCCTGATCCCGAATCATCCAAGCCGGTAAACGGTATCGCGGAGCTCGAGAGAGTAGGCGATTTTCCGGATCCAACTCGTACGATTCACTGGACGGGATTTTGGAGCTTTGTCGGTACGTGTGGCTGGTGACCAGCAGCCGCACAAACGCTTTGACGTTCCATTGATTATCAATGAAGTCTCGAGCCAGCCAATTAAGCAGATCAAGGTGTACTGGCGTTTCTCCCTGTGTGCCGAAATCTTCCGTTGTTTTAACGAGGCCCGTTCCAAAAAACTGCTGCCAGAATCGGTTGACGGTGACACGAGAGGTCAGGGGGTGATCCGGATGGACGAGCCATTTTGCAAGATCCAATCGGGTAAGGCGATCTGCGCTCTGATGCTCCGGCACTGTTGTCGGTGCAGCTTCTAATAGGCTCGTTGGAAAACCTGATACCACTTCTTGCTTCGGTTGGTTGTAGAGTCCCCGTTCAAGAAGGTAGGTCTTTCGCGTCTTTGGTTGGTCCTCCATCACCATGACCTTCGGCCACGAATCGCGATTCTGTTTCAGCTTTTTGTCAAGCTCTGTCACCTGATCAATCAGGCTTTGATACCGTTGGTCGCCATTGCGGTGGGATGCTTGAATGAGATCAAGTTGCTCTTTGCTTCGCGCGGTTGGTTCTGTTTTCAACGCCAACAACAGATCGCTATTTGAGTTTCCAAGTTCAAGAGAGGGGTCGGTTGTTGAAGACAGCAGGAATCGACCAATGTTATGTTTTTCGTGAACCGAGTCATGAGAGAGTGTGATTTCTAGTCGTTCAGTGGGACGCAGTTTGAGTGGTGGATCAAAACGGTATAGAGCCGCATGATCTTTGCTAACACGCCCTCCTTGGTAAACGGCCCAACCACTTTTAGGATCTCCGTCGTAAGATGCTTCGATCACGAGCGACCCTTGCTCGAAAGACGCTTCTGAGGACGAGATGACTTCCGAGGCTTCGCGCGTCGGGGATCCCTTTTCATCAACGATACGAAGATTGATTTCGGTGAGCACGAAATTGCCGCTGTCCGCGTGGGAAAGGCTGTCAGCGAATGTTTTGTGCCTCAGAACATCCAGTCGTAAGGCTGCAATCGTTTGATCTGTTTTGCGATTGGCAACGCCCGAGATGATCTTGTAGGTGTCATTGATCGGTGGGGATTCCGGATCACTAGGCCTCACGAGAAGAGACCCGTCAGGCAGTTCTTCGATTTCCGAGTTTCTTGCGGAGACATTCTCTGTTTCCAGTGGAACCCAAGTTTCGGTTTTCTCGAGTTCTTGGATTGTTATTTTTTCCCAGTCGGCCTGAATCTTTGCAAGTTGGTCTTCTCGTGTGATTCTTTCGTTGATTCGTTCTGTCCGTTCTGATTCAAATTGCTCCACATTCTTCCTTTGCTGCATCGTTGGTGATGCGAGGATTGGAGGCGTTTGCGCGTTTCCACCACCACCATTGACGCTGGTCTGATTGAAGAATGAAAACAGCTGATAATATTCGTTGTTTTTGATCGGATCATATTTGTGGTCATGGCAACGGCAGCAGTTCAGCGTCATTCCCAACCAAACGGTTCCCATGGTTTCTGTCATGTCCATGACGTATTCGACTCGATTCTCTTCCGCGATCCGTCCACCCTCTCCATTGATCATGTGGTTTCGATTGAATGCTGTAGCAAGTTTCTGCTCGTGAGTTGCCTCCGGAAGAAGATCTCCAGCAAGTTGCCAGAGCGTAAACTGATCGTATGGCAGATTGTCATTGAAGGCATCGACAACCCAGTCACGCCAAGGCCACATCGTTCGTTCCCCGTCCCCCTGATATCCGTTGGTATCCGCGTACCTTGCCGCATCCAGCCAATCCCATGCCATTCGTTCACCAAATGCATCAGATTCGAGAAGTCGATCCACGAACTTTTCGTACGCATCCGCGGATTTGTCATTGAGGAATTGATTGACCTGATCGATTGTCGGCGGTAGGCCTGTAAGGTCGAGGCAAAGTCGACGTGCCAGTGTTTCTCGATCTGCGCTCTTTGACGGTGCGAGTTTGGATGTTTCCAGTCGTTTCTGAACGAACGCATCGATAGGGTTATGAACGGGGGTGCTTCCTGGGTCCGCTAGCGTTGGGATGGGTGGCTTCTCAACGGGTCGAAACGACCAGTGTTGTTCCCACTTTGCTCCCTGATCGATCCACTCCCGCAAGATTTCAATTTGCTGCTTGTTGAGTTGTCGATTGGAGTTCGGTGGAGGCATCAGGGAGTCATCATCCGAGGAGGTGACTCGATGAATAATCTCGCTCTGCCCGCTTTGCCCTTTCTTGATAACGCTCCAAGCACCCTCTTGGGTGTCAAGTCGAAGGCCGGCTTCACGCTGTTCTTCATCCGGTCCGTGACAGAAGGAGCAATTCTCAGAGAGAATGGGCCTTACATCTCTTGCAAAGTCAATCTGTTGTTGCGCAGATGCAGGTTTCAAGCCAACGCAATAGAAACCGACACAGGCGATGATTGCGAGAACTCTTGGTGTCTGACCGAGATTGGGAGTTTGCATGCTCGTTGCGATTCTCGCTGAGGCTTTGAGTTGGTGGTGCAGTTGAACCGATGAGTTTATCTTAAAATATCAGTGATTGCTCAAACTGAACGAATTATTTACCGTGAGACGAACCGATTTGAAAACGTGGGTCATGGTAACGTCGGGGGATGGTTTCTCGGCGATGCCGGATGGCTTATTTCTGATGGAATCATCGGTCATTCTGATCTGACGGCCGGGTCAATCATGCAAGATATTTTATCGAATCGAAATTCACAGTTCGCAAGGATCGCAAAAAACCTTCCTGGGGCAGTTGCCTATGACAATTATCGCCCTTTAAACATTCCGGGGCGGTACGACGGAGAGGTTTTGTCCGCGGTGGTCCTCGATTTGTTTCCGCATGTAAGCTCAAATCAGTGGGAGGAGTGGTTCGATGCTGGTTACATCACCAAAGAAGGTTGCCCGGTCAGTCATGAATATCTTGTTCGAGGTGGTGAGCAGTTAATGCACCTCTTTCCCGACACCGTTGAACCTGACGTCAATGCAAACATCCGATTGATTTGGGAAGATTCATCGCTGATTGGATTGATCAAGCCGGCGCCGTTGCCCTCACATCCCTCGGGGCGATTTAATCGCAATACATTGACTTACTTACTGGAACAGGTCTATGGATCCGGTGTGATTCGGTTGGTGCATCGACTGGATGCAAATACCAGCGGGGTGATGCTACTGGCTAAAAATGCGGACGTCGCAACCGAGCTAAGGATGCAATTCGAATCGGGGCAGGTCGCCAAAACCTATATTGCAAGAGTCATCGGGCATCCATCTGCTCAAGAATTTGTTGGTGATTCTCCTATCGGCCGACATCGATTCGAAGCAGGTAGCAGAGTGGTGAGCGAGAAGGGGGTCGAGGCGTTGACCGAATTCCGTGTCTTGAAAAAACTTGATGATGGGACATCCCTCATACAAGCGGAACCAAAAACGGGCAGAACCAATCAAATTCGGATCCATCTTTGGGATGCTGGTTATCCAATTTTAGGTGATCCGACTTATCTTGCGGGGCACCGGACCGACTCGCGGCAGACACTCGACACCGATGACGTCGCAATGTGCTTGCATGCGAAATCATTAGAGTTTGTGCACCCCGAAACGTCGGAGGTGATACGGTTTGAGTCCGATATGCCTCAATGGGATTCGTCCTGATTTTTTCAGGCGACTCGCCAGACTCGATCGTTCTTGAGGGAATCTATCTTATTGCTTCACTTCTTCGCTTTCAGTTCTGCAGCTTCAGTCTCCAGCTTTTTGATTTCATCCTCGAGTTGTTGCAGTTCGCTCAAGTCATCAGCCTGCTCGCGTGATCCTGCGAGCCGAGGTCGAAGTGTTTGAAGTTTCTTATTGATCACATCAAGTCTTTTTTTTGCTTTTTTGTCCATGTAGTTTTCCTTGCGACGTGAAAAGTAGAGCTTTGCTGATGCTGGGTAAGCTTCACGGGGTACTCCTCAAGCTCTGTCCTGATTTGGTTGCATCAATTGACTTGGATTGAAAAGAGATAATCCAACTGAATCACTCGATCCGCGACAAGAGTTTAGCAAACGTGAGCCTCACGACTACATCATGGCTGCCTGGTAATTGAGGGACCTCATTGCGGTGTCATCCGTTACCTTCAATCTCAAGCTTGGAAAGTCACTATTCGCGGGCAAATCGAATCTTAATTAGGCGGTTAGAATTCGAGTAAGGCGACTAAAAAGTGCACTGTCAGAACGTAAAGTGTTGCCCAAAGCACAGTGGCGGTCACCGAGGTGCTGACGTCGTTAGCAGATTGTTTGGGACGTAAGCCAAGGTAATAGGCAATGGATGCCGTTCCGATTCCACATAGGAGGTTTTTGGCGAGTACCCAATTAGACCCGTAGGGCAGTCCAGGTCGACCGGTTGCGTCGAAAAGCCTTGAGTGAAAGTGTTGATCCCAGAAATTGGCTCCGATTTCTGGGTGCGAGTGGAGGAAAGTTAAGAGACTTGTTGCTTTGGCTGCATTGAAAGCAAGCCACTCAAGAAACGGTGTTGCGAGTAGAAATGCAAAGATGATCGGAGTGAGTAGGTAAGCGGTCGGTTTGAGCCCCATGGTGCGGAGGGCATCGGTTTGCCCACCGTAACGTTTAACGCCGACATCGGCTGTTACTGCGGCACCGCAGCGAGCTGCGATAAGAATGGTTGCCAAGATGGGGACGAGGATTCGATAAAGAGCAAAGCCTACCGATGAAAGGAGTTCATCGATCAAGAGCGGTTGAGTGTACAGTCGAAATGGCAAGAACTTGAAGGTAAAAAAGGTTGAAGTAAAACCGACAATCGTGCCTGCTATCATCAGGTAAACCCAAGCTGACGGTCCCGCTATCAAGCGAAGGTAATGTAGTACAAATCGGATTCCCCACTTACCATTTGGAAACCACGGGATTAAATGAATGGGTAATGTCACTGCGGCTGCAGCAGCTGAGCCCGTGCGAGTCAGAAAGTCGTTGATATGTTTGGCAGAGCGACTCTTGTTTTCCGAAACCTCGGTTGTGCCGGATGGCAGGAGAGAATTCAGCTTTGTTGATACACTTGACCAATCTTCTTGGTCGACACGTTCGAGTTTTTGAGTATCTGCGTTGAATATGAGTACTTCATCAGCGATTGGTAACATCTTGGTGTAATCGTGCTTGAATATCACAATGTTTCTCCAGTGTGTATAGTGTTTTTTTTTTATC
>CAXQOB010000043.1:0-13191 GCA_964225475.1 Candidatus Nitrosopumilus sp.
CTACGATCAACGGATTTATGTCACGGCACCGGCAGCTGGAAATGATGCGTTAATCTCCATCAATGCGGACGGAACAGAAGCTTGGTCTGTCGAGTTCGGAGCAGAGACGCCCGGCAAACATCGAAATGGCTCTGGCAGCAATTCATCACCCGTTATCGATTCCTCAGGTATCTACGTCTACTACAAAAGCGGAACGTTAGCAGCAGTCAATCTTGATGGGACCGTGCGGTGGCAGACAAATCTAGTGGACCGCTACGGGAAGGATACACTGTTTTGGGATCATGGAACGTCACCCGTCTTGACCGAAGAATCAGTCATCATGACACGAATGCATAAGGGTGAATCGTGGATTGCGTCGTTTGGCAAAGAAACGGGTGCACTTATCTGGAAAACAGCCAGAAACTACCAAACGCCAACCGAATGCGATCACGGGTACACAACCCCGATTGTGATCGATTTTGACGACAGAGAATCAATCCTGACTTGGGGCGGTGAGCATCTAACCATCCATGATGCGGCAACGGGCACGCTAAAATGGAGCTGTGGAAATTTTAATCCTGAGAAGAATAAACTTTGGCCTGCGATTGCAACACCGGTGATTGTCGATGACACCGCAGTCATTTGCTTCGGCAGGAACGACAGAAACCTTCCACAGATGCATGGCATTAAAATCTCCGGCATGGGCGATGTTTCCGAAACAAACCATCGATGGATTCGTGATGACATCAGCTCATTCGTCCCGAGTCCGATCGCTTATCAAAACAAGGTCTACCTTCTTCGAGACCGAGGTGAGGTTGAATGCGTGAGTGCAAACGATGGAAGTTCTCATTGGAGTCAAGCATTCCCAAAATCACGGACCAACTTCTATGCCACACCTCTGATCGCGGGCGGAAAGCTGTACGCGGCTCGGGAAGACGGTATCGTGTTCGTTGCAGCAGTTAACAACGATGGGATGAAACTGCTGTCAGAGAATGACATGGACCAACCTGTCATTGGATCACCGGTACCCATGGCTGGAAAAATCCTGATACGTGGCGAAAAAGAGATCCGGTGCTATTCCGCACAGTGAAGGTTCACCACAGGGGCAGCCAATACCGATCACTCCTTCGGTGCAGGCGTCACAGCAGGTGGTGCGGAAGATATGGATGCAACCCGTGAACCTCGACTGCTTTTGACGCACAGGCAAAGCTCATCCCTTCTTTTTCCGCACAGCACTGAGTCCTCGTGTCGCTATTGCTCGAAAACCGACGACACGGCTTCGGAGCCGCCGACAACGGGAAGCTGTAAACGCGTCGCGTTGGGGTCGACGATCAACTTCGTTCCGGGTGTTGGATGCAGCGTGAAATCCTTATCGCTCGAAAAAATCATCAAGCCAATTTGCTGACCTTTTGGAATGACTTGATCATCAGGCTGCAAATCAAACTCGAGTTCATAGAATTTACCAGGTTCCAGAGGTTCACTCTCCCGAATCGAACGATGGTTCTGTGGATCTGCCCAACCTCGGGTGATAATGTTGTCTGTAATTTTCGCGTCGCGACGTCCGTTCCATGGCAATGATACGACCCAAACCGATAGGTTGACTGCTGGGCGGTCACTTCCAACTCGCAACTTGATCTTGGGGGTTCCAGAGAGATGGAGTGGTTTCTTTAGAGCGGGAGTCACGTAGAGAAGGCGGTGCTCCGTCCATTCTGCTTGAGCAAGAAAATCACCAGAGAAAGAGTAGTTATCAATCACGATCTCTGAATCCTGACCACCCATCGGCTCAAAAACCAGTTCGCCCAGCTCGGGAGACCCCGAGGCAGTGAAAAGATCCACCATCTTCGCTTCTGGATGCGGATATTCAGGATAGCTAGTTGGACGATCCTGCGGTTGCCCCTCCCTGACTACCCAAGATTTGGGATCCTTTTCCACGCCATTCTCAACACCATGCAGGAAGCGCGTGAACCAACGATTCATCTGACGCATGGGAGGTGGCCCACCATGACCTCCCTGATGGAAGAATGCTTGCAGCGGGATTCCCTTACCTTTCAGAGCTTCATAAATCCGAACACTGTGTTCTGGAACGACGTTCCAATCATTGAATGCGTGGGCCATCAGCACTGCGGCTTTCACTGGCGCTAAATCATTCAGATAGTCCCTTCCAGCCCAAAAGTCATTGTAATCACCTTTGACCCGATCAAAGTTCTTAAGCATTTCCTTATCACGAACCTCGCAATCACAGAACTCTCGGCGAGCCTCTGGACCACTGTGCACGTAGTCGTAGAGGTAGTCAATGTCTTCCCCGACGTACCCACCTGGATGTCGAATCAATCCGTTAGAGCGATAGTAATGGTAGTAAGAAGTGTTGGGTGCAATCGGGATGATCGCTTCCAAGCCATCCACACCGGTTGTTGCCGCTGAGAGACAAAGGGTCCCATTGAAAGAGGTTCCCGTCATGCCAACCTTACCCGTACACCAGTCCGCAAAAACTCGCTCGCCTCCCTGTGGCAAGCTGAAACCCTTTCCTCTTCCACACAACCAATCGATTACCGCTTTGGGTGCAAGGGATTCGTTGTCACCGCCAATCGTTGGGCATCCTTGAGAAAGCCCTGTTCCGGGGGATGAGGAATGGACAACGATGTAACCGCGCGGAATCCACTGTGATTCATGGGACTTGGAAATGATCGGACGGACGCCTCTTCGTTTGATTGGAGGAAACCCCTTTCGCGGATTGGGTTCTGATCCCAACTCCTGCTTTGGATCCCAAAAGTATTCCTCTGAGTTCACTCCGGTTCCCGCAAAATAGGGACTCGTGCAGTACACAACAGGCAACCGTAATCCGTCGGTTTCGGTTTGTCGTGGCCTGGTCACACTCACGTGCATTCGATCCAACGAGTCGTCTCCGTCGGAATCGAATTCAGTCTCGACCCATAGGTCCTCGCGAATCCAATATGAAGGATCCTCAAAGGCCTTTACAATCTGAGCCTCGCCATCCTTAAAGGTTGGCACATCCTTTTGCTCATCTCCTTTCGCAGACACAGAGCAGGCCAACAGTAGGCAAACCGTTAATAAAGTCTTCGCAGCAAAACGAATGCCTGCCGAACTCATCAAAACGCTCTTACCACTCGGCAAGTGCAAAAAGCCACCGAGGCATGTTCGAAGAACCATCAAGTCTTTCCTCAATATGGAGGTGAAATTACCTAGACTGCGAAAGGAGCCATCTCGTCTATTGTGCCAACAAATGCACCACCTTCGCAATAAGGCAGACAAAAACCGAGTCACATTGATCGCCGGATCAATCGCTCTAATGCCACCAAATCAAACACTGAGATAGAACTCAGCTAAATACAAGAAAAGAAATTAGCCGCTGCGGTAATCACACCCCCGAGGGTGTGCGGCCTTGTACTGTTTTCCTCAGTCCAAATAAAAGCAAACTCTATTGATCCAGGAAGCAATCTAAAACCTCTATCTTCTTCCTCAGTGGTCTCAGATGGGTTCCTGGATTCAATCCTCAACTAGACCTTCTCATCATTCGTATGACCCGTTGATCGCCGGCTGCTGGTGACGATGAGAAGGACGGCAAAGGTGATCATTGCGATTGAACATGCACCGATAAAGTAAATTCGTTTAAGTACGCGATCAGCAATTTCAGCTGGCTTCGTGTTCGCTAAGGATGAATCGAATAATTCTGGACCAATGATTTTCAAAAGAGTGGCGTCTTCGGGAGACGGTGCTGCAGCGGTGGCCAAACCTTTGAGTTCGGAGTGGGCCATCAATGCGAAAAAGAGCAGGGCCACGCCAATAAAGTCCAGCAGGAACCCGACGATTTTCAATCTCATGGCTTTTCTGCATTTAAATTCTGGATGGAGTTCGTTCGGATGAGCTTTGTGCCGTTGTTATGGCCAGCAAACAGAGCTCCCGCTCGCTTACCGACGGCTATAGCTTAACCATCAACACAGTCAGTATCACCCAGCAACAGTAGAAACCGTCTCGTGGGTAATATGCATCACACCCTTGAGGGTGAGGCGGTAAATTTCTTGCGGTCTTGAAGTGTCATTGCTGAACAAGAAGAGCAGTAAGTAATCAGTGCAGATCCTACTCGCTTTTCCGCTTATAAACGGGCGGTTTCCAGTCGGCAGGTAACTTTCCTTGAGGACGAACCCCCAAGGAACCGTCGGGTATCGGGCAATCCTCCGGAGTCAAGATTGGCAGGTTATCCGCTAAGTGCTTGATTTTAAAATCCTTGTATTGGATCTTCATGGCGGGTCCCACATGAACCTGAATTGCCAAGACACCCTCCAATGCTCTGCCCTTTGGGTCCAAGTCGATCAAATCAGCAGTTTGATGATCATCAATCCAATGCTGGTGACGGTTACCCTCCACAAGCACTCGGTATTCATGCCATTGATCGGGTTCAAATTCCTTGACCGGCATTTGTCCAACGATCCACGATTTACCTGTGGGATCAACAACGACGCGTTCGCCCGTGTGCGCCAGAATCCGACGGCCTCGCTCTTCATACAACATGCCATTGTAATTTGGGTTCTTGGCAACAACGTCACATTGATAACCCGTCACCACATCAAGAGCGAGGTCGGGGCGACTGAGGCCTCGGTATTGAATACCACTGTTCCCACCAGCAGTGACCTTGACCATGGCTCTCAATTCAAAGTTTCGCACTGTCGAAAACTTCCAGGTCAGGAATCGGTTCATTTTCAACGTACCATCAGTCGTACCTGTTAACGCTCCGTCTTCAACCGACCAATATTTCGAATCACCGGACCAACCTTGCAGGCTTCTTCCATTAAATACAGAAACAAAACCATCGTTATCGGGTCTCGCACCAACTAGCGCCGACGCCTCAGGGTGTGGCGAAGTGGACAGACTCATGGGGCCTCCTAAAGGCTTCAAGGGACCACCAAGTTGGCTGACGCGTTGATCGGTACGTTTCCGCATCTCAGCGAGAGTATCTGCATAACGGACATCCGACACAAAGTTAACTAACTCATCTGGATCCACTTTGAGGTCATGGAGAAACTCATAATTGCCCTCATCAACGTATCGCACATACTTGAACCGCTCATTGCGAATTCCTTCGAAAGCTGGAATCCGGTTTCGCACCGCAAAGTGTTCGTGAAACGAGTCAGTTCGCCAATCATTGGGCGTTTGCTGGGAGACGATTGGTCGAAGGCTTCGTCCCTGATAACGCTCGGGAATCTCAACACCGGCCCAATCAAGAATGGTCGATGGAATGTCCAAGTTAAGTGCGATTTCCTCTGCTACTTGCCCTCGATGCGACTCATCGACTCGAGGATCGTAAATGATCATTGGAACTCGCAAGGCATCATCGTAATGAGACCACTTACCAGCTAAACCCCGATTGCCCATGTAGTAGCCGTTGTCAGCGGAATAGACAATGATCGTATTCTTGTCTAATCCAGCCTCACGCAGAGCATCCATGACCCGACCAATTGACTTATCAATCCCCGTGACCATTCGATAGTAAGCGCGAACATTGGTTTGGTACTTCTCTTCCGTGTTCCATCTCCAAAAGTAACGCTCTCGATTAATCGTTGTTTTGAGAAATCCCGGCAACTCATCAAAGATTGCTTGATCGCCCAATCGTGGTGGTGGAATAACGATATCCTCGTACATTCCATCGGTACTACGAGGCCATGGAAAATGACCAATGCCAGGTCGTCGATCGCCATCCTCAGCATGACACGCGTTGAACCAAAGATTTAATGCGAATGGCTGATCCTTTGGTTGCTCCTTAATGAATTCAATTCCGCGATCAACGATCACCTCCGTCTCATGCCTCAACGTTCCATCCGCTTGCTTCTTATAGAACGGGTTACGGCGAATAGATTCGAATTCATCGAAATGATCCTGCGGAGCATAACCACGCGGCATTTTTGCATGCCACTTTCCATAAAACCCAGTGCGATAGCCATTCTTCCGAAGTAAATCAGGGTACAACGTTTGGACTGCTTCGGCCTTTGCAACGTCGCGACTCCCGAAAGTACCGTAAGTTCGACCTGTCAACCCACTGAGCACCGTCGTACGACTCACCCAACAGATTGAATGACTGACGAAGGCGTTTCGAAAGCGGGTCCCCTCTCGCGCCAGCAGATCAATGTTTGGCGTCTGAACAATCTCATTGCCGTAACAACCGATTGTGCTGATCGTCTGATCATCCGTGAAAAAAAAGATGACATTTGGTTTCTGTTCCGATCTCGCAACGCCACCGATCGTTAGAAAGATCAAAATTAAAGCTAAACGAAACTTACTCATCAAAGCTCTCTACTTGTTTCAACCAAACAAAAAATGCGTCAAGGACGCCCCCTACCTTTATTGGTAGAGGGCTTAACGCCGGCCCAAAGATTAAAGCAAATCAAAGCGATAATCCAGTAGTTGACGTACGATTGCGAAAGTTAATGCTCTGCCAGGGGGAGTGGAAAGTCAATCGACATGAGCAAGCACAAATGCTGCTGGAAATACTCTCGCAACACATGACGAAACTGAACTGATGATATAGGTGAGTACCAGCTTGTGTTAAACACGGACAGTATCAGCCTGTTAGAATGCCACCCCTCATCGGGAATTGACACTCACCTGTGGTTATCAAGCTCGCAATCTTCGGATGGCCACACGACAGAATGCACCTCACCGGTGATGGAACAGCATTGCGTGCATCAACACTCCCTTTAAAAGGCAGTACTTTTCTGAGGCAGCGGAATGACGAACGACTTCTTAAAACGAACAACCCACTTTCGATGCTTATCACGAGCGATAGCATCGTTCATCGTCCTATCAATCCTTCCTTGCGATTCAGTCAAAACGGTTTCCCAAACGGTCATCGCGTTTGACAATTCTATTGATGTGAGTTCAACCGGCACCGCTCAACAGCGAACACGCGTCAACTCGTCGGGCCTCGTTCCAAAAAAGAATCAACAAACATCTCACCCAAACGTAATACTCATTCTTGCCGACGATCTGGCTTGGTCTGACCTTGCCTGCTACGGACACCCATGGCACCAAACCCCGGAACTTGACCAACTGGCCAAAACCGGAAAGCGATTTACACAAGCTTACGCATCAGCACCCATTTGTTCTGCATCACGAGCAAGTCTACTGACGGGAAAAAGCACCGCTCGTCTAGGCTTTGAGTTCGTTACCAAGAACGAGCCCGGGCACCAGAAAATTGATCAAGCCACGAGAATGAAGGCACCACCCTACAAGCTCAATCTCGACTTGGATCACCTTACGCTACCTGAATTGCTGAGCCCGATTGGATACCAATCAGTCTTTGCGGGCAAATGGCACCTCAACGCACATCACCGTCAATACCTCGGCTGGAGTCCAACGCACGGTCCCTTCCAACAAGGCTTTAGCCGTTGCATTGAGGATTTTGGGTCACACCCCTATGCATGGAAAAAGAACCCGCCGATCTCCATCACACAGGATGGCGTTTTCCCGAAGGATTCCCTCATTGAGCGTTTCTGCCGACAACTTAAAAGCGATATAGGGAAAGCGCCAAGCTTCCACATGGCATCGTTTTTTCATGTCCACACCCCAGTCAAGACCTCCTGTGAATGGCTACTAAAAAAATACGAAAAGCTTATCCCGAGAGATACTCCGAATCGAGAGAAACGAGTTCGCTATGCTGCCTTTGTCGAAATACTCGATCACCGTGTTGGACAAATACTGCAAGCACTGAAAGAATCCGATAAGCTCGAGACCACACTGATCATGTTTACCTCGGATAATGGCGGGCATCCTGAATACACCGCAAACGCCCCATTGAGAGGATCAAAGTGGAACCTATACGAGGGCGGGATTCGCGTGCCGCTCATTGTGAATTGGCCGGGTACTGTCAAAGCCAATACCATTTCTAACCTTCCCGTCATTGGTTACGACATTGCACCAACGTTGATGGAGATCTGTGGCAATCAGGAAAGATTTAAACAAAGCGGTAATGTCGACGGCACAAGCTTTGCGGATGCAATCCTCGAAAAAGAAACCAACTCCCCTGCCTTGAATAACACGGCCCCATTAACACCCAACCCACTGAATCAACGGTCGCTCATTTGGCATTTCCCCTATTACCATCCCGAAACCGGGTACGCCAAAGCAGTGGAAGGAATTGGAGTCAATGACTTCGCCGTCAGCAAAACACATCCGCAGTCTGCAATTCGAATCGGCGACTACAAGCTCATTTGGCTTCCCGAATCGAAAACCACTGAACTCTACAATCTTAAACAAGACATCTCGGAGTCTACAAACTTGGCCAAAGCTAAACCTGAACTGAATCAGGTGCTTCGATCGCGACTGATCAATTATCTGCGGCGCGTCGATGCACGGCTTGCAATTGACATCTCACATGAAAACGACTGAGTGTTTTTAACGAGGGTTTTCTGAATCGTTTACCTGAACAATACGTTATGGAGTTCCGTCAACGCTCCGCCTCGATTATTTTGTGATCTCCTGAGTCGGTATAAAAACAGCACGCAAAGAACATCAGCTGCCTGAAAAGTCAACGAAGTAAAAAATTTCACTGAGCTCGAGCAACTGATATCAATAAAGATTGTCGGAATACACAATGATACCTTCAAGAAAGATGCACCTCGAAAACCTGAGAAGTTTCCTCTATCTGATCCTGATCGTTTCTCTACACCAGAGCCTCAATGCAGAAACCGTTGAGTATCAGCGATTTGAGAAGCAGATTGTTGCTACCGATTTGATTCAACCAATGGAGCTTGCCATTGCTCCCGATGAAACGATTTTTCTCATTGAACTCGGGGGAAAGATCAAGCAGATTGACCCCAAGACGCGAGAAATTCGGTTGATTGGTGAATTGAAAGTTACCACTGCTCAGGAGAATGGCCTAATCGGAATCGCTCTCGATCCCAATTTCCAAAACAATAGATGGATCTACCTACAGTATTCTCCGCCTGATTTTTCTGGCCAGCACGTCAGCCGATTCACCTACAAGGATCAGAAGATACAGTTGGACAGTGAAATCGTACTGTTTAAATACGAAGAACAACGACGTGAGTGCTGCCACCACGCAGGTTCACTCGAATTCGGTCCGAACGGACATCTTTACATTGGCACGGGTGACAACACGAATCCATTCAATGACTCGCAGGGCTTCGCGCCGATTGACCAAAGAGATAACCGCGGTCCGTGGGATGCACAACGCACCTCGGCGAACACAAAGAACTACAACGGAAAGATCTTACGAATCCACCCGGAAGCTGATGGCACCTACTCGATCCCTGATGGGAACCTATTTCCAAAGGATGGATCCATCGGTCATCCGGAAATCTACGTAATGGGCTGCCGAAACCCATGGCGAATCAACGTGGATTCCAAAAGCGGCTTCCTCTATTGGGGAGATGTTGGTCCCGATGCCGGGCAAGACGGTCCACGGGGTTCACGTGGTTACGATGAGATCAATCAAGCCAGAGTGGCCGGAAACTTTGGATGGCCTTATTTCATTGGAGATAACTACGCCTACAACATGGTGGACTTTAAGTCGGGCAAGATTGGACCAAAACAAGATCCTGATCATCCCATCAATCGGTCCGTCAACAATTCTGGTTCCCATGAACTTCCCCCGGCAAAACCCGCAATGATTTTTTACCCGGGTGCGAAGACGGACCGCTTTCCTGCGGTCGGCTCAGGTGGTCGGACCGCCTGCGCAGGTCCGGTCTACTACTTCGACCAACATCTCAAATCCGAGAACAAATTCCCAGACGCTTATCATTCAACCCTCTTCGCGTTCGAGTGGTCAAGAAACATGATTTATGCGGTTCACCTCACCGACGAAGGTGATCTGGAAAGCGTAGAGCGATTCTTGCCAGAAATGCCTTTCATTCGTCCGATCGATCTTCAATTTGACGCGGGAGGTTCACTTTACGTCATTGAATATGGTGAAACGTGGGGTGTTAATCCTGACGCACGATTGGTCCGAGTCGATTACGTTAGGGGTAACCGAACTCCGAAAGCGATTGCTGACGCGGACCGAGACGTGGGACGCGAACCACTGATGGTCAATCTCTCGGCAAAGGACTCATCCGACAAAGATGGCGAACCACTCAAATACCGTTGGTCAGCGACACGAAATGACTTGGAGCATTCCGAAACCATTCTCATCGGCACAGGCCCAGAACTGAGCTACACCTTTTCAGAACAGGGCGTTTACACCATCAGCCTTGAAGCCATCGACCCACATGGTGCTTCGGGCTTGGACTCATTACCTATTGTTGTCGGCAATGATCGGCCTGAAATCACTTTCCTTACTCCGCAAGACGGCGACTTTTATGATCCGAGTCAACCGATCACCTATCGAATGGTTGTGAACGATCCAGAAGATGGAACCAATGACATCGATCTAGCGGAAGAAAAAGAACTTGACTTCATCGATAGTGCTGCGAGCTCACGAATCAATGTTGAAGCCATGCCAGCAGCTACTGACAACCTACTCGGCAACGAAGTCGACCCTGGGTTGGAATTAATTCGCAAAAGCGATTGTCTGAATTGCCACGCCCTTAACCGTCCAAGGGTCGGCCCCAGCTTTTTACAGATTGCTGATAAGTACCGTGATGACCCACACCAAATGGAAAAGTCGGTACAGCGAGTTCTTAAAGGGTCCACTGGCGTTTGGGGTAAAGTTGGCATGTTGCCTCACCAGCAGCACACACCAAGTGAGGTCCAGCGAATGGTGGAATATGTCTACTCGGTGAGTCAGGACTCTACCAATCCAAACGCAATCGGTTTCAGAAACGAATTGAATGTTGCAGAAATGAAGGGAGCTATCGAACTGGAGGCGACGTATATTGACCTCGGACGCGGCAGCCTTCCAAAGCTTGCCGGTTCCACAAAAATTCGCCTCCGGAGTCGTCACTTGCAAGCAGAGTCCGCCGATGAGATGAAAGGTACTCAGCGGCTAGGCTCTGATAAGGCAGAAGGCAAATTCTTCATGGGTGCAATCGAACATGATGGTTACCTGAAATACAATCAGGTACGACTCGACTCGATCACCGGCATTACCTTCAGTGTCACCAGCGCAGGGGCAGGTGGAAACATTGAAGTCCGAAAGGGTGCATTCGACGGGCCCCTGCTCGGGTCGGTTAAGGTGGAAGTCAATGGATCATGGGATGCGTTTCACGATCTCCATACCAAGGTTGTTCCGTCCACAGGTAAATCCGACCTCTATCTCGTTTTTCAGAATGAGAAAAACCGTGGAGGACTGATGAATGTGGACTGGATAGAATTTCAAACGAAATCAACCCAAACGCGAAAATAAGAAAGCTGATGCAGTCGAAATCAGACGCATCACTTGCTGACTTGTTGCCTCGCATTGACCCGTCACTCAGTGATTTAGCCAACCGCTCAATGATTCAACGACTACTTGGCCGGCAGGTAATTCAATGTGTAATAAGCTTCATCGTGCAACAATGGCAGTCCACTCTCGCTGCGAACTCCCTCAGAGTGCAACTCATGCACATGCCCTTCCTGCAACCCGTCAATGTAGAGCCGCACGCTCCTTCCGTCTGATCCAGCAACCGCCTTGGTAATGACTGGCTCAGTGTGATCAACCTCGGGACTACCGTACGCAGATTGATAGATATAGGTGTAGGTGGTGATCTTGTAGGAAGCGAGATCCTCGACCGTAATCGGGTCAACCGACTCGGTAAACGTTAATTCAAATCCGTCAGGCTTTGCACGCATTTCGTGAATCTCAAACGGCACCTTACCAGTCCAGTCAACACGGTCAATTGCAAAGGGTTTCCTACCTCGTGATCCCCAACCACGATTCGTTCCGCCAACGAACATTTTGCCATTATCCGTCAGCTCGAGCCCGAGTGAACCACTATTAAACCCTTCTAGGAATGGGAAACACGCCCCTTGGTAATGTCCCTGCACTTTCTCAAGGTAACACCGCATCACGGTGCTATAGGATTGATCCGTGACGAACATTTGATTCTTAAACGGGCCGAACTCACCATCAGTCGTATCACAAGCGACACCAGCTGCGGACTTACCCATTTTGTTGTACGGGAACAAGACCGCGGGTGGTTCGTACAGAGGAAGCCGTTTTGCCTCTGTCATAAAACGACTGCCACTAACCGGCTCCTCGGGGCGAGCGCCAATGAAAGGCTCAGCGAGTTTGTACCACTCGAATCCACCAGGATGCCCCACAAATTTTCCCTGAGGCAAATGCTTCAAAGCGCAGGTTCCGTTCCATGGACCTTGATTATCAGTGTAAAACATGTCTCCAAGATGATTCGATCCAATGCCACCCGGAGATCGCACTCCACTACAAGTCGGAATCATCTCGCCATCTTTCGTGATTCGGACACACCAACCTCGGTAAGGCACCGAACTGCTGAATGATCCGGTCAGACAAAGAACGACCCATATATCACCGTTCTTGTCGAACTTAGAACCGAACGCATACTCGTGGTAATCACCACTAATTCCCCATGCGTCATTCACAACTTCGAACTCATCTGCCAGGCCATCACCATCACTATCTCGTAGGCGAGTGACATCGGACCGCTGAGTCGTGTACAGCCACCCATCTCGCTCGGTCAGCGTTAGAGTTTCGTGAAGTCCGTGAGCGAAACGCTGAAACTGTGACGCAGCAACCGTTGGCGAAAATGGATCATTGATCATCCAAATCTCGCCTCTCCGAGAACAAACAGCCATCTTGCCGTCAGGCATCAACTGAAAGCCCGATGCTTCAAGCACCACACCCTCGGGAATTTCAAACGGCGTGATTGGGTAATAGTCCGATTCAGTTGGCGAATCCTGTGCAGCACAGGAAATAATCCCCGACACGGTCGTCACGAAAAAGATCAAGGCGAAACGCAGCATGACAAATATCGTTTATGAAAAAAATGAAAGGAAAGTAGGCTGGATGCAAACGTGTTGTTAAAAACGATTCACCCGATCGACCCATTATCAGATTAAAAGCAATTCAGAGCTTCATTCACCTCGCCTCTGAATCACATCAAAACTCAACTCAAAAAACTCTTATGCCCCACGGTCGCATGACGACGAAGCGGAACATAAAAACACATCACTTATACTGACTACCAAATGATCTGTTGGCGAATCTTCGTCACGCCATCGATCGGTACCAGCAACTCTGAGACTCCGTTAATTTCGCGAATAAAAGCATCGACTCCTCCGGTCTCA
>CAXQOB010000044.1:0-11826 GCA_964225475.1 Candidatus Nitrosopumilus sp.
AACACCAGCAACCGGTTGAGGAAGAATTAATTGGCCCTCGAGCCTTGTCGCGTGCATTTCGAATCGCCGCAAAACGTGCTACGCCAGCAGTCGTGACGATCTTGACTTACGGGCAAGAGAAAACACCGAACGGTGGTCCGCAAAACAGTGAGGAGGGTGACTCGGAGAAAGCCCCATCGGCAAATGAGAAATCCCTGACAGGCATCGGCAGTGGAGTGATTGTGTCTGCGGATGGCCGAGTGATCACGAATAATCATGTTGTCGCGGGCGCGAAACGTGTGGTCGTTCAATTGGCCGATGAAACTGAAATTGAAGCAACCGACGTCACGGGTGATCCCGATAGCGACGTAGCCACCTTGAAATTGAATCGAGAGAAGGCCTTTGAGAACGCGGGCATCGCCGACTCGGACCTCTTAGAAATCGGCGATTGGGTCTTAGCGATCGGCAGCCCATTCAGGCTCGAAGCGACAGTTAGTGCGGGTATCATTAGCGCAAAGGGCCGAACGCTCCCTCGAATTAATCGTGGGCGTCTCCTGCAAACGGACGCTGCGATTAATCCCGGTAATTCTGGTGGTCCGTTAATTGATCTTGATGGGAACGTCGTAGCGATCAGTACTGCAATCGCAACCCGAAACGGAGGCTACCAAGGGATTGGGTTTGCGATACCAATTAACCAAGCCAACTGGATTGCTAATGAGTTAGCAACCCATGGATCGGTGCGTCGTGCCGCAATTGGAGTCCGCATGGCTGAGCTCAATCCAAAAATTGCTGCTCGATTCAACCTTCCAGTTGGACTCGGTGTCCTTGCCTACCAAATTATCGAGAATTCGGCGGCAGAACGGGCAGGCATCAAGCCACTTGATGTCATCATGGAATTTGCAGGTGAACCCGTGCGCGACCCAGGGGCTTTGCAGGAGGTGATCGAGCGATTGCCGGTTGGATCCACCCAGACAGCCAAAATCTTTCGTGATGGGAAAGAGCTCATGCTCGAGGTGAAACTTGCCACCGTTGAAGATCCTACGTTTGAAAACGAAGATACAGCCGGCGAGGAAAAGCAGAACGACAAAGCGAAAAACCCCGGCGATGCGAATGCAGATTCGCAACCAAGCAACAACTCCAAAGCACCCAAACTCCTTCGCAAAAATCGCTCTGAGAGAAAGTTGCAAAAGTAAGTCTCGTGACTTGATCCTCCAGCGCAGCTTCCTTTCAGGCGTTCTCGAAATTGCAAGCGATGTGGTTCCTCTTTTCAAAGTAACCCATAGAGTTCCAAAGCTAGCTCGCTCTCCCAAGAGCCCTTCAATCTCTAATTCTCGGGCGCGGGCTCAATGTCATCGAGCTGTTCTCGGATAAAGATGGGATCGGGGTTGCTCTTGCCACGTCGATCACATCGAAAAAACTCACTTACGTAACGAACCGGTACTTTCTTTTCTGGAACCTTGAACCGATCGCCTTTCTGGAGAACGGGTCGGTACTCATCCATCCTGCCAAATTGTCGAGTTCCTGCTGCCTGACAAGGGAACCAATATCCCTCACCCTCTGAATCCTCAAGGTAGAACTCCGGATAACAGTGGTCTGGTATCCACACCATTCTTGCGGGGATCCTGGCATTCCTGCATAAAGCGACAAATAAACTCGTCATCTCCTCGCAGTCACCTTTACCATCGGTCAACGCTTCTGAAGCATTCTTCAAAGAGCCTTCCACATATTCAACTTTCTCCCTGACATAATCATAAATCTGCTCCACCTTCTGCCAATCGTTCTCTGATTCCATCATCGCGATTTCGCGCGAGGCCGCTTTGATCCGACCGTGTGTGGCATCAATGTACGGACTGTTCCCCATGAAGAGTCTCAGTTCTCTCGATGGCCGCTGCGGGATAACAAGATCCGAGGTTTGCTCAGGTCCCAAAATACGAGCCCGTTGAATTTTGAATTCAAAAACGGCGTTGACAGCCGATCCTGCAGGCACACGAGCCATTTGCACAACCACCTGACGAGCACCTCCCGGTAGATTGCGAACGTCCCACTTGCTGACAGCGGAATCAATCCTCTTACTCACTAACTCTACCGTCTGCTCAGGCCAGGCCATTGGGACTGCGAAGGTGGCCAATACATTCGAACAGGTTACCGGTGTCTCCAGTACCAGACCGATCCGCCAAAGCTGAGTTTGTGGGGACTCGTAGGTCAATCGACTGACTGGATTCTCTTGCGTTACTTGATCCTCGCCCACTTCCGATGCCGCTGAGCTATCTGACTCTGGCTTTGACTCCACTTGCTGAGCATGCAGTTGACTGGAGACGGCGTTGACCGCAGCGAGTGAGAAAACGGAAACACCGCACGCGGTGGTGCTCTGCATGAACCGACGTCGTGATGTCACTGGTTTTCTTGGCTGATCGTTACGCATATCGGACTCGAAAGATGAATCAGGTTATTCGTGGAAATCTTCCGTGGGGAAGACTCGAGGTTACCGCACTAACCAATGAGAAAGCGAGAGGAATCTCTGTCAGAAATATTGCCAGACTTCTGCTGAAACTAAGTGACGGAAGCATTCCGTCGACCAAATGCCCAGCAATCGCCGTAGTTAAACTGATTGCCGCGACGACGATCTCTGCCTCTTAGTGTAGGTAAAATACTGGCTGGCTCAATCAAAAACCGTGAAAGGCTTGTCGCGATTGACCGGGCGAGAGACCAATCACTTGATTGATGCCCCCTAAAGTCAAAGGCGTCGTTTGGCGAAGAGCTAGTCTCCAATCTCTCGATTAACGACGATGGGACCTCACACCGTTGCAGTGCTTTCACTATGCCTTGCCGCTCTATTCATTTGCAAATTGAATTGCCAAAAACGTAGCGGAGGGTTAGCGCATTGTGGCCGACGCCGTGCCCATAAAATCCGTGCCCATAAAATCCGTGCCCATAAAATCCGTGCCCATAAAAGAAGGGACCGGAAGTGATAAACGGTTATTGACAGATGCGTCTTGGATGCAACACAGTCGGGGAGCCTCAACTGGATAAGCACCTAGCGACGAAAGCTTCAACCAGCAAACCGACTTATGATTCTCAGAGCTTGAATCTCTGGTCTCGCAGCCATGGACCGGTGGTTTCAAGTAGCCAGTCGTTTTAGAGGAAAGGAGGGTTGAATCCTACAGATCGGTACCAGCGGGTTTTGTTTCTTCCCAGATAATCGCGCTACCGTCGGAATCAAACTTCCTCGCGTTGAAACCATCTTGCCCAGCCGCGTTGCCTGGCTGCGTGTAGGGATCAACCTGATCGTACCCGCTCACCGACTCACCAATACCTCGGTAAGCATGGGTTCCTGGAGGGCAGCCACAGGGATCCGGCATTGCGCTGGAGTAGGTGGCGGTCCGGTTACAGATACCGCATCTGGCACCTTTACCAAATATAAAATTTTTCATCCCGCTGCACCCAATTCCGAGTGGCAAAATCGTCACAAACAGGATAACAGTGAATACACGACGATTCATTTTAAATTCCTCGATATGCAAAGCGGGCGTTTTCCGCAGACTTAGTTCTTCTTCCGATCAAAAGTACGTCGTGTTTTGCGATGTGCAAATGCAACAACGTTTTTTTTCGGCAACAATATTGCAGTGATCGATGAAATACCTCCTCACAAGGATTCCTTGACAGCATGAATCAACGCTCATGCCCCATCACCGTGATTCATCTCAGACTGATCTGTTTCAGCCTGATGATCTGCTGCATGGACCAAAGTCTGCATGGAGAGACCGCTGTGTCGTTCAGCGTTCTGAACGACCAGACTCTTCAGGGACTCGCTCCGGACAACGAGGGAGTTCCTGATTCGGCAAAACAGATCGACAACGATCCGGAGAAAACCAGTCCGACTCCGAAGACCGGGGATCGCATCTGGCTCTTGAATACGAGGCACCTGATCTCACGCGCTTCGCAGGTAAATCTTGATTCGCCAGCCTTCAAAATCTATCAACTCGATTCCGCGACCCCCGCTCAAGCCGTTGAACGGGAATCTTTCCTCGAGAAGGTCTCTGAACGCCGCAAGTCAGTGATTTACATTCACGGCAATCGCTTCACTGCAGACGATGCAATTGAAAGAGGCTGCTTGGTACACGAAAAGATTGCGACCAACGAAATCAAGCAACCGATTGATTGGATCATCTGGAGCTGGGCCAGTGACAAGAAAGGTGTTCTTGTCCACGATGCCAGACTTAAAGCGAATCGTACAGAAGGCCAAGGTCTTTACCTGGCATGGCTGTTGAAAGAATTTGCAAAAAAACAAATCCCCACAACCCTAATTGGCTATAGCTTTGGTGGACGCATTGTTACCGGAGCATTACACGCAGCAGCAGGTGGAAAACTTGGAGGCGTTTCGATTAAGGGAGAGCCAACGGTGGGCGCCCCCTTCAATGCAGCTCTTATCGCTCCGGCCATCGACAGTCTTTGGCTTGATCAACGAGGTTACCACCGACTTGCTCCTCAGAATCTTGATAGTCTCACGCTGCTCTACAACCGACGAGATGCGATTCTGAAACGTTATTGGCGTATCGATCAAATTCAGGGAAGACTCGCGTTAGGGCTAACCGGCCCAAGAAGCTTTGCACCGCGACATGACGGATCACTCTTGCCCGTTAGATCACATGACTGCTCTGATGAAATCGGAATGAAGCATGACGAGCTTTATTATTTCCACAAGTCATGTCACGCAGGACGCGATCTTGCTCGGTTGATTAATCAACAACCCTCTACCCAGTAGAACACGATGGCCACTGAAACATCTCGAATTGGTTACCTCAACGGCCAATGGTTACCTCATTCGGAAATGAGTTTAAGCATTGACGACGCTGGTTTTCGTCAAGCCATCACGGCGGTAGAACGCCTCAGAACGTATAACGGAAGGATCTTTTCTCTCGAGGCACATCTTCGCCGCTGGCAATGGTCAACCACCAAACTTGGTATTCACGACTTGCCAGACGCGGGTGAACTGGAGTCGCTTCTTCAAGAACTTCTGGAACGCAATCTAACACTCATCGAACAGCAACGTGATGTTGGATTAACCATGTTCGCGACGCCAGGAACTCCCAATAGCGAATCCCCCACGCTTGGACTGCATCTTAACTTCCTCCGGCATGAAAAAATCGATGAGCATCGCGAGTTGGGACAACCCCTGATCATTTCGGACGTTCAGCAACCGGCAACCACCTGCTGGCCGCGCTCCATCAAGACACGATCCAGGGTGCACTACTATCTAGCGGATCGATTTGCTTCAGAACATCGCCCCGGATCACTCGGAGTCCTGCTTGATCAGGATGGCAGCATCACCGAGACGAGCACATCGAACATCGCGACTGTGAGTGACGGTCAAATCCACTCGCCACCTGCGGAGCGGGTACTTTCGGGTGTCACGCAACTGATGACAGAGATTATTGCCGATGAGCTTGGCATACCTTGGAAGAAGTCTCCAGTTCATATTGAAAACCTTCTCCAAGCCGATGAAGTACTACTCATGGGGACAGACGGGGGAATCTGGTTCGCCAATTCGGTAAGCAATCAACCCATTTCGAACGGTGTCGCCGGTCCTGTCTATCAACAATTGCGGAATGAATTTGATGCAATGACCGGAAGAAAGGACATGCGGGAAGACTCAGAGCAATAGCCAGTTAAAACGCTCACGCAGACGAATCATCAGCACCTCGGGCAAATGCCGTCCCGCACTACCTTTGATGACACGACAAACCGGGCGAAAAAAACAGTACACTGGTAGCCTCGCAAAATCAGCAAACCGACCCCATCTCCATTCACCAGGCCTCCGATGTTCACTCCCCTAACAACTAAAATGCCAACTAAAATATCTCTACTGCACTCGGCGTTAGCACTTCTTCTTGCGGTTGTCGTGGGGTGCGGCGGCACCAACAGCTCGAACTCCACTTCAGTGGAACCAGCCGCTGACCAACTCAAAATCGCAGTGATTCCAAAGGGCACGAGCCACGAGTTCTGGAAGTCGGTTCACTTCGGTGCAAAAAAAGCCGCCAGTGAATTGGGTAATGTTGAAATCATCTGGCGTGGACCTGTCGTTGAAAGCGACACCGGTAGCCAGATTGAGGTGGTAAAGACAATGATCACCAGACAAGTTGATGGAATCGTGCTCGCACCTAATCAAAAAGGCGGATTGGTCGATGCAGTGGAAGAGTCGATTGATGAGGGAATCCCAGTTGTTATTTTCGATAGCGGCTTGAATGAAGGTCCCGAGATTGTCAGCTATGTCGCAACCGATAATTACAAGGGTGGAAAGATGGCAGCCGATGCCATGGCAGAAGCGATTGGCAGTAAAGGAAACGTTATCCTGCTTCGTTATTTGGCCGGGAGCGAGAGCACGGAACAAAGGGAGCAAGGTTTCCTTGATGGTCTCGCCCAATACCCAGAAATCAAAGTTGTATCCTCCGATCAAAGAGGTGGTGACAATACAACGAGTGCCAAAGAGAAGGTCACACAGCTACTGCAACTACATGGCGATGACCTCTCTGGTATTTTTGCCGTTTGCGAGCCCAACGCCAATGGAACCTTAGAAGCACTTCGAAACGAAGGCCTCAACGAGAAAGTAAAACTAATTGCTTTCGATCCCAGTGACGCACTGATTGAGGCACTTGATGACGGATCATGTAGTGGAATCGTGTTACAAGACCCGGTTCAGATGGGCTATCAATCAGTCATGACACTGGTTGGCTCCCTCAACGGTGAATCAGCCGAGCCATTTATCTCGACCGGCGAATACACGGCAACGCCTAGCAATATGTCTGAGGAACGAATTCAAACGCTACTCAAACCGGAAATCATCGAATAAAAGCGATTGAATCATCACGAGAGTGAGAGCCTCATGACAAATCCCCTTCGTCAGATCCCGCTATTCCAAATCAAAGGGATCTGCAAGCGATTTGGCCCAACTGTCGCATTAGACCATGTCAACATGGCGGTCACGGCCGGGGAGGTGTTGGCATTGATTGGGGAGAATGGCGCCGGCAAGAGTACGTTGCTGAAAGTTCTCAGCGGTGCTCACCGAGCTGACAGCGGAGTGATGTCCATTCAAGGAGAGGAGTACCGCCCCCGAGGTCCACTGGATGCCAGGAATTCTGGTGTCTCAATGATTTACCAAGAATTGAACCTGGCGCCTGACCTGAGTGTTGAGGACAACATTCTTCTTGGGCAACGTGGAACGGGGAAAGGACTGCTGTTTCGAAAGCAGCAGCGACAGCGAGTGCTTGAGGCTCTAACGATGGTGGGCCTTGAATCCCTCAATCCGACAGAAATTGTTGGCGACCAATCGGTAGCGACACAACAGTTGATTGAAGTATCGCGTGCCTTGGTCAGCAACGCAAAGATCATTCTCTTCGACGAACCGACCAGCTCTCTGCCACAGAAAGATGTCAAGCAACTCTTCAAGATCATTGACCGCCTGAAGCAGAAGCAGATTGGCATCGTATACATCAGCCATTTTCTAGAAGAGGTCAGAGAAGTTGCCGATCAATACGAAGTGCTTCGGGACGGCAAAGGTGTTGGTGGTGGTCGGATCACAGAAGTGACCGACGATCAGATCATTTCGCTCATGGTTGGTCGCGATGTCAGCGAACTCTACCCAAATGTGCCGCATCAGCCAGGAAAAACGCGTCTTAACGTCAAAGGTCTCTCGGGGTTCGGGGCACCACGCCAAATAGACCTTTCTCTGCAAGCAGGTGAAATCTTCGGAATCGCTGGCCTGGTCGGTTCGGGGAGAACTGAATTAGCTCGAACCTTATTCGGGCTGGATAATCAATCAACGGGAACCATCACCTTGGACGGCGAAACCGTTCATGGTTCTGTTAAACGGCGAATGAACGCGGGATTCGGGATGCTTTCCGAGGATCGAAAAAATGAAGGACTAGCTCAAGATCTCTCGATTATTGAAAACACCACACTTGGATCACTCAAACAATACACCCACAGAGGAATCCTCAATCTTCGAAAGCGGGAAAACTCTGCAGTGCGTCTCATGAATAAAGTGGAAGTCAAAGCGCACTCGGGACATCAGAGCGTTGCCGAATTATCGGGTGGTAACCAGCAAAAAGTTGCCATTGCAAGGATTCTGCATCAAAACGCGGAGATTCTCATGATGGATGAACCCACCAAAGGAATCGATGTTGGAACAAAAGCAGAGATCTACCGTATGATGGGAGAGTTAGCTGCCGAGGGCAAAACCATTCTGTTTATCAGTTCGTACCTTCCTGAACTCTTGGCAGTTTGTGATCGCATTGGTGTGATGGCAAGAGGCAGACTTCGCGAGATTCGAGCTGCGAAGGATTGGAGCGAAGACAGCATCATGTCGGTGGCAACTTCCTCCGCACGTTATTAAATGGAATAAAATCCCCTAATACTTCAATCGATCTGATTACGAATCTCAATCCTGCAACGAATTGACTGAATCATGGCACGCAGCGATAAGGCTCGACCTCCTCACAATCAAATAACAAAATGCTGAAAAAGCTTCTCTGGCAACTCGGACCGCTGTTTGCACTGTTTGCAATTCTGCTCTTCTTCACGACAGCAGAATTCTTCTGGGTAGCCGATCAATCTTGGGAAGAACTGAGGTTTGTCTCTGCTCGCAATGTCAGAGTCATGATGAGTAGCGCGTCGCTAATTGCGGTTCCCGCCCTTGGAATGACAATCATTATCGTTGCCGGTGGAATTGATCTCTCTGCAGGAACCGCTTTGACACTCTGTGGAACCGTTTTGGCACTGATGTTGAAGCATGCACCGACAGCAGCACCGGATTCGCTCTTCGGCGAAGGGGCGATGCAATTCACACTTTGGATGATCACCGCACTGTTTGCCATGACGCTTACTGGTGCGATCTGCGGCGCAATTAATGGCACGATGATCAGTGCAACGAAGGTGGTTCCCTTCATCGTCACGCTGGGCACGATGACGATTTATCTCGGCATTGGTCAAATTCTTGCAAGTGAATCAACTGTTTACGCACCGAATGAAAATCTCCCTGATTGGCTGGATCTCTGTTACACAGGACCGACCGCCGAAAACTACCTCCTTCCGGCATTCAGTATGCTGGGAGCAGAAATCATGATTCCATCAAGCGTCCTGATCACACTTGCTCTGGCATTATTGGCAGGCCTTCTGATGAGGTACACCGTATTCGGACGCAATATCTTCGCGCTTGGCTCGAGTGAATCCACAGCAAGACTCTGTGGCATCAACGTGCCAATTACGATTGTCGCCGTCTACACGCTTGCAGGTTTTTTTGTATCAATCGGCGGGCTTCTGTACTTTTCCGATGTTAAATGCGGAAACCCGAATGACGGAACGGGCAAGGAACTTGAAATCATTGCAGCGGTCGTTCTAGGAGGTGGCAGCCTCAGTGGAGGGCGTGGATCAATCGTAGGAACGATGATCGGAGCATTGATCATTTCTGCAATTCGTAGTGGTTGCGTGCTTCTTTCGATTCCAAATACATACACGCTTATCATTATTGGTTTCATTATTATCATCGCAGTCGTCGTTGATCAGTTACGTCATGGATCACCTGAGTGGTTATTTCGACTAATGTCCAGAAAGCCAAAAGAATGAAACGCTTCCCAATATCGCCAACTCGGGCGATTCAAAAGATCAGGATTTTTGGAGTTTGAAGCGAGACAGTTAATCAACCTTGCCCAGTGAACCAACTCATTGATCACCATGCATTCTCATCACTATCGAATCGTTGGCCTTGGAGTTTGGCTTCTTGTGATCGCTGGTGTTCTTGGAGGACCTCTTCAGCAAATTCTCCACCTAACAACCGAAGCGTTCACAATCCAGCCCCTGTTGTCCGCCAGAACCATCTACACAATCAATGACCCTAGTCAGCTTGCCAAACCAGGCTTGCCCGTTTTTGCAAGAACGGACGGCATATGGAAACAATGCGGCGTGGTGACCGACGATTCGGATTCAAATGAAACATCCTGCACAATTCATTGGTACTCCAGTCACTCGGATGCGCGGAAACACAAGTTTGTATTTCATCGAAACTCCGGACGCCTCAGTGAAGTCATTTCAACCCTGTTACCCCCTCAAAAAAGGCAACAAATCGGCAACCGACTCAATGAGACCTTTGAGCGTTATGGCCAAGAATTCATCAATGACATGCTTCCGCTTGTGCAACAAACCTTGAGTCAGGCGGCTCCTGAAATTGAAGCAGGAATCCGTGTTGCCGCTGAGCGACACAAAACTGAAATTGACGAACTATTGGAACGATGGAAGCAGGACTATATCGACCCAGAAATCATCCCGCTCGCCAAGCAAGAACTACTACCGATTGTACGTCTGCATGCGCAGCCAGTTGCGGAGTCCATTGGTCGTGAGCTTTGGGATCGAGCCTCTTTATGGAGATTCGGTTGGCGAGCCGCTTACGATAAGGTTCCACTGCCCAAGCGAAATCTAGTTCAGCAAGAGTGGGAACGATTTGTTGAGGATGACGCGGTCCCAGTTTTTGAGGATCACACCGAAGAGGTTGTCGCTGCTATTCAACGTACTCTCAGCGATATCGCTTCGAACCAAAACATTCGACGCCAGTTGTCTAACGGAGTTAGTAAGCTTGCAAATGATGAAGAAACTCGAAAATTACTTCAAACGCTTCTTCGCGAAGCGATTCTCGAAAACGATCAACTACGAGTCGCTCTTGAGGGTATTTGGAAAAGTGAACGCGCGAACGAACTCTTTGCGAAGAACAGTGCACGCATTGAACCGGTGATTCGACAAATTGGAGAAGATCTTTTCGGTTCGGAGGCCGATGGTATCAACCCCGACTTTGCTCGAGTGCTAAGGAATCAAATCCTAGGCAAAGATCGAATGTGGCTAGTGGCGATCCCCATCGAGAGCACCACATCACAACCGAGCAAGCAGGTTCTCAGCATTGCTCGAGACTGGATGCCCTACCCGTTGGTCTACACAACTTCCTCACAGCTACCTGAGGAAAAGAAATGACAAGCAATTCGGAGAACGGGCCGCAGATCATTCCAGATACTAACCAGAACTTGGAAGACACCAAATCGAGCGAGAACCTTGATTGCCCAATGGAATTAACGCTCGAAGGAGTCACGCTGACGGCAGCCGGTAGAAAACTGCTGACGAATGTTAGCGAGAAAATGAGTGCAGGAAAGATCACACTCATTGTTGGCCCAAGTGGTGCCGGTAAGTCTGTTCTACTCCGAGCTCTGGCTGGATTGATCCCCAAGGCTGGAGATCCGCTCGCTTGGAGTGGAAATATTGAGCTACGAAACGAATCCAAAACGAAGCTCCAACCATCAGGAAATATCGGAGTTGTCTTTCAACAATTCGCTCTTTTCGATGAATTATCGGCCAAGGCGAACATTCAATTCTCAATTGATCATCGATCCCCTCAGCCTGCCACTGAAAAAAACCGCTCAGAGCAGGTGGCGGATCGGTCCGATCAGTCAACTGATTTCGACGCTGACCGATGGCTTGATCATCTTGGTGTACCCCGGAAAGTTCCGGTTGGAAATCTAAGTGGTGGCCAAAAACAGCGTCTTGCCATCGCTCGCACCCTTGCGGGAAACCCTCGGGTCATTCTCTATGATGAGCCGACCTCGGGACTTGACGCCGCGAGTGGTTCAAAAGTTGCCCAGTTGATAAAAAAAACACACAACACACACGGGCGAACCAGTGTGGTCGTCACGCACGATTACCCCACTCTGTTACCGATCGCGGATGAAGTACTCCTATTCAACGCAGAAACTCAAAAACTTGAACACGTCGCCCAAGAGGATTGGTCTGGTGTACCAACAAAGCTGAATTCTCTCC
>CAXQOB010000045.1:0-60322 GCA_964225475.1 Candidatus Nitrosopumilus sp.
TTAGCGCCTTCAGGATTAATCAACCTGATGGGCAGCTTACCAAGATCAATACGGTTCGCTCTGGCGGAGCGGGTCCTACCTACGTAAGTATTCATCCATCTGGTCGCTTTCTCTTGGTTGCAAACTATTTTGGCGGTTCCGTCTCAGTCCTTCCTCTGTTGAAGGATGGGCAACTCGGTTCCCCCGTTTGTGTCATTGAGGATCAAGGCAAGATTGGCCCTACGGTCGCGACAAATGCTCCCGAAGGCAGTTTTGCATTCAGCGGACATGATCGAACCCATGCCCACATGATTCAGTCAGATCCATCTGGTAAGCATGTGATTCATGTTGATCTGGCTCTCGACAAGATCTTTATCTGGGATTTTGATTTGGCATCAGGGCAATTAACTCCTACCGAACAGGGTTCAATTGCTTTGCCACCAGGTGATGGACCAAGGCATTTTCATTTTCATCCGAATGGGGAATGGTTCTATTCGGTTCAAGAGGAGGGATCAACCGTTGCGTTTTTCCATTATGACAAACAACATGGCAGGTTAACTTTCAAGAACTCATGGAGCACGTTGCCTGAGGGGTTTTCTGGCAGCAATTTTTGCTCCGAGATTCTTGTGTCAAAGGATGGACGCTTTGTTTACGCGGGAAATCGACTTTACGACACAATTGCGATTTTCGAAGTCAAGGACACCGGTGATTTGGCGTATAAGGGTGAGGTTTGGACGAGGGGTAATTATCCACGGAGTTTTCATTTTGATCCCAGTGGCCGTTTTCTTTATTGCTGTAATCAGCGAGCAGATAATGTTGCCATCTTCAAGGTGGACCAACGCACCGGGGGCTTAGGTTTTACTGGACAGTTCCAAGCGGTGGGAAATCCTTCGCATGTTGTGTTTCTTGATACTGCCAAAACAGGGCACTAGTGCCCTCAGGCCGATACAATTCATCAGAATCGAAAAGCGGGTAATCGCCAGATCGGGCGGGAAAGAAAGCAACGAAGCGACGCGGACGGGACTCGAACCCGCAACCTCCGGATCGACAGTCCGGGGCTCTAACCAATTGAGCTACCGCGCCAAAAATCGGTTTCGTTGCCGAGATGGCGAATTATATCGGTACATTTTTCCTGTGCAAGACCGACATTCGCAGCCGACCCCTTTTGTTTCCTCAAATAGGTTTTCGGTCGTACGGGTTGTTCAGCTTAATCGAAGTTCGGCGGAATCTGCCCGGAAAAATGCTCCCTTGCTCCGTATCGTGGATCGATTTCTGACCTAGGATTTACTAAGCCGTTTTCTGAGGAGGCGATTTACCCTTCTCGTCAGTGGGCTCATTTTCACGAGTTTCCACACAGTCAATGGACGCCCTATTTCGACTTTTTTCACAGCTATGGGTCCAAAAGTCTTTTTTTATTGGTCCCGTAAGGGTTGGTGAGGTGGTTGGTGTGATGAATGTGTTAACGGACTTTTCGGCTTATCTGGCCGGCAAACTCAGCGATTTGCTGATGTTTTCTGACGCGATGAATTCCACTCACTGGGGGTTGGTTTCCATTTGCGTGATGGCCTTCGGGTTTCTGTGCCTTCGTGGACCTGGTTTCAACCGCTAGTAGAGCTCACTCCTCAATCCAGGTCACTGATTTGATGAAGTAAGTGGTGGGAGCCGCAGCACCCTTGCTGTAAAGCTTCCAGCAGATCCGTTGATGTTGATTGCAACAACTGCTTTTTCTAGTCGTCACCCTATCGCGATGGGCTCTACCATCAAAATAGATGATTTCGTGGGCTTTGTGAGTTCCCAGAGTATTGATGCGAATCGGTTTTTGAGTCGAGAGTTGTTTGTGTTCCGTTTCGCAGTTTTTTACTTTGACACGAATTAGTGAGCGATGTGGGCAACACATGCGATCTTCATTTGCTTTTCGATGGCACACTTGGTCGCTATCATGAGAGCGTGTCAACGGTGAGACAAAAATGCATTGCCGGAGATCAAGTTAACATCGGGAGTAAAAGATGCCTCTGTTTGAGATTGAGACCGACGCGCACATCATTATTACTTGGGCAGAGGACGAACCATCGGCGAGAGCGGTTGTATCGGATGCCTATCCGACTGATAACATCGTGCGATTTACGAAAAGACCGCGAGATACTTGGGTCATTAGTAAAGGAGCACTCGGACTAATCAAATCCGATTTAGATCCATGTGCGATTGCACGGGAGTGCCTTAGTCGCTCTTCGGGAGACAAAGTGAATGCGATTCGTTTGTATCGTATGGAAACAGGAAGCGATCTGGATCATGCCCGGAAAGTGATTGAATCAAATATGGTGATGGGTTGGTGACGTCTGGCCAAAAATTCAACGAATCGCTTCCTACAGAACGGAAGGGTAATCCCACACGCTTGGCGTCTTTGGCTTTCCTGTTACTCATGCCTTTGGTAGTTGGGTGTGAAGGTTGCCGTTCAAAAGGTCAAGTTGAAAATACTGATGAAGAGATCAGGGTCGATCCGTTTGTATCAAAGCCGATACAAACCTTGCCATCGAATGATCAGAATTCGATTGGGGTAAAACCTTCGCACTGGGTATCAGCTCGACAGACGCTCAAGAGCAATCAGAGTGATGTGCGAGGCGAATTGGTCTCGAGCTTTAACACGATCAATCGCCCAAAGGTTGCAGTCGGTGAGCAGGTAACCCGAAGGCCAGTAATCCTTCCACGAGGTCAATGGCGACGGTTGGATTATCGTGTGCTTCCCCAAAAAGATTGGAAGCAGTCCAACGTAAGTTATGTTTTCAACAATCAGTTAAATCTTTCCGGTCAGTTCGTCCAAATCCCCGGTCTACAAAAACGCCTAACACCGAATGACTTGCTACAACCACAGGAATACTTCTTCCTGATTTTGACGGAGAGGCCAGAGCGTTTTACTCGATTGCAAGCCGCTGACTGGGTTCGTTTTCGACCGAAGGCGAACGGGTTCAGTAAATCAGAAAGCAATTTTCGCGTTGTCGCAATTTCGCAACAGGATGGATTATTACCTCTTCCTGATACCCTTTTGGACTGGACTGCGACCGCCGTTGTTTTTTGGGATGATCTACCCTCTGAGTCACTTACACCACGTCAACAGCAAGCCATCGCTGATTGGATTCGTTTCGGAGGCTGCATGGTCATTAATGGTGCCGCGCCATCCGAAAATCTTGGGTACACCGAGTTGGCAGATCTTCTACCGATGGAAATGGAGACGGGGATTGAACTTGATGTCGAACAGGCAAGGAAAATATTGACCAATTGGAGTGTCGCCAGCGATCGCTCTTTGGAGAAACAATCCGTCATGCTCGGTGAACGAACCGACGCAGTTTCATTCCAAGGCGAGCTCGATTCCGATGCAAGTTATTTCCCCAAGTCAGGTGATTTACTTGTCTCCAAGCGAGTGGGACGTGGTCGGGTGATTCAGTCGCGATTTGACTTGACGAGTGATTGGCTGGAGGGATGGGACTCTTATGATAGTTTTTTTAATGGTGTGATTCTCGGTAGACCCAATCGAGCGATTCGTGAGTCAGAAGATGAGTTTGGTGATCAGGAATTAAGCTTAAACTACCCTGAGTACGACCTTGATCGTGCTGATGCGGCATTCAATACTCGATTTAGAATCACATCTAGAGACCGGCTATTGTTTTCACGCGATACCGGTCAGCGTGTGAGCTCTTCCACCGTGAGCCAATTTGATGCAGTGACAGCGATTGACACGCAAGCTGGCATCGGTGGTTGGCGAGATGATAGTGATTTCATAAGGGTTTCCAAAGATATCCTTAGAAAAGAGTCCGGTATTCGTGTGCCAGATTCATTCTCGGTCATTAAATCATTGGTTCTCTACTTGATCGTACTCATTCCAATCAACTATCTCGTTTTCCGTACGATTGGTCGACTAGAATGGTTTTGGTATGCGACTCCTGGAATCGCAGTAATCGGCGCGATGGTCGTTGCAAAGACCGCTCAGCTTGATATCGGTTTCGCGAGGAGCCAGACCGAATTGTCTTTACTCGAGATCCACTCCGATTATCCGCGGGGTCATCTCACTCGGTTGGTTTCTGTTTACAACTCTTTGACAACCAACTACGAAGTGGATTTTGAATCCACAGATGTAGCAGTGATGCCAATTAAACTCCAAGGTCAATCAAGGATCGAGAAGGCACCCGTTTTTGAATTGGGTCGCTCAGGCGGACCCCGTTTGACTGGATTTCCAATCCAAAGCAACCAAGTACGAATGCTCCGAGTCGAGCAAATGATTGATCTTGGTGGAGAAATCGTTCTATCATCAATGAATGAAATCAATAACCAAACTGCTCTCGGGTTCGAAGACGCATTCGTTATTGGAAAGACGGCATCGAATCAGTATCAAGTTGCGGAAATTGGAACCCTTGCAGCGGGTGAGAGAAAGAAGCTGCGATTTATTGAGGATAGAAACCCGGACGTGCTACAAGATTCGCTGAAACGCCCAAATGAATTGATGAATATGCTCAATTCCTTCCAATCCATTTTGCCTGGATCATTTCAATTGGTGGGTCGATACGATGGTGTGTTAGATGGAATGCAGTTGACACCTAGGATTGACCAGAAGACAGGTCAAACGCTGGTTGTCGTTCATTTACGATATCCCGATTGGATGGAACCGAAGCGTGATACAAACCTCATTGGCGATTTTCGCGCAACGTTGGGTGACGAGGATGATGATGAATCCTTAGAGGAGTCAGCGGGTAATGATTAAATTAAATGGGTTTGGAAAAGATTACGGTGAATTCACCGCGGTTGACTGTATTGACTTGACGATTGAGGAGGGCGAAACCTTTGGGTTTATTGGTCCCAATGGGGCTGGTAAGAGTACTACGATTCGGTTTCTTGCTACGCTTCTTCATGCAAGTCGTGGCGGTGGCGAGATCGCCGGTTGTGATGTCATGGCGGATCCAATCGGTGTACGGCAAGCTATCGGCTACATGCCAGACCACTTTGGTGTATACGATGGGATGAGGGTTTGGGAGTTCCTTGATTTCTTTGCAGTCGCGTATCGGATCGGCAAGGCGCAGCGCAGGCAGATTATTGCGAATGTATTGGAACTGTTAGACCTCGGGCACAAACGTAATGATTTTGTTAACGGCTTATCTCGCGGAATGAAGCAGCGACTATGCCTTGCGAAAACTCTTGTGCACGATCCACCGGTCCTCATACTGGATGAACCTGCGAGTGGTCTCGACCCTCGTGCCCGCGTTGAGGTCAAGGCTTTGCTGAAGGAATTGCGTTCGATGGGAAAAACCATTCTCATCAGTAGCCATATTTTGACGGAATTAGCTGACTGCTGCACGTCGATTGGGATTATGGAGCGTGGGCAATTACTCGCGCAGGGATCTATTTCCGAAGTTTACAAACAAGTACGTCGAAACCGCCTGATTGATTTGCGTTTCTTGTCCAACATGGAAGAGGGAGTCTCAATTCTGCGCAGCTCCCCGCAGCTGAAGAGTCTGGAAATTGGTGAAGGTTGCGTGACAGCTGAATTGCAAATGCGAGATGAGCAGGTTGCACAACTACTGGAGCAGTTGATCTCTAAGAATGTGAAGCTACTATCGTTTAATGATCGCGAACCAACCCTTGAGGATGTGTTCATGGCAGTCACCGAAGGATTGGTAACTTAGCCTCCATTTGAAACTCATGACATGCGAGGATGCTGAGCTGTACCGTGTTTAGGTCAACGCGTATCTTTTTGGCTAGCTATTAATCAGGCTGACCAATTGGTCGACAATCTCTGAGGTTTTGATCTTTGGAGATGTCGTGATGGAGCGAATCTCGTCAAACGACCGAAACCAAGTTTCCTGCCTTCTCGCAAGTTGTCTGGTATGTGCAGCTACCTCTTCCATCATCGTTTCCACAGATTCGCCATGAGTCAGGCCGGCGATAATTTCACGATAGCCAACTGCTTGTGAGGCCGTTCTGGACAATTCTCCATAATCGCGGAGCAGCTGCGAAACTTCGTCGATCAATCCATTCTGAAACATCGCATTGACACGTTCATTAATCCGAAGGTGGAGCTGATCCCGAGGCCATGCCAAGGTGAAGACATTACATTCGCTGGAGTTGAGAGTTGACTCAAACTGCGTTTGCTGATGGCTAATCGGAGTGCCAGTAATCATTGCGAATTCAAGCGCTCGTATCATTCGGCGGGTATCGGAGGTATGAATCCGATGTGCTGCCAATGGGTCAACTTGCAACAGCCGTCTTTTTAAAGCATCGACACCATACTGTTTTAGATCTGCTTCGACTGAGTTTCTAAAGGCCCAATCCGCTGGTGGACCTGGGTTGAAACCACGAAGAATACCTTTCAGAAACATGGGGGTGCCTCCCACAAAAATTGGCACCCGATTGCGCTGTTTTATTTCATCTACTGCTCGATGAGCTGCCTGCAGATAGCACGCAACGCTGAAATCTTGATTAGGATCAACAAGATCGATTAAATGGTGCGCGACACGTTGTCGATCCCTTTCACTTGGTTTGGCGGTTCCGATATCCATCTTTCGATAGACAGCAATCGAGTCGAGTGAAAGAAGTTCGCCATCCAGAGCTTCTGCCAATTCTAATGCGACGGATGATTTTCCGGATGCAGTGGGTCCGGTAAGGACAATGACATCTTCAACCAGTGGACGAAAAACCTGTCCGCTCCAAGAAGGCTTGAATTGATCGAGATCCTCGCACATGAATGATTTGCTATCCGGGAAGATTTGTAGTCTTAGTAGTTCGAAATCATAACAAAGACTGTTGTTCGGACTAAGTACTCGTAAGATTTTATTGGTCAGCGCTATTGAAAGGATCTTGGTCGTTACTCACTTCAGCCAACCGCTGGATCAGCTAGCCCGAATATCATTCTTGGATCTCCTTTGGATGAACGGTATCCGAGATACATTCGCGTCAATTCGCGAACGGGGATAAACCCCAAACGGCGTGCAATGACTTGGGCGGCCTGGTTCTCTTCAAGAATATCCCAGAAGAGATCCCTATTTGAACGGAGCACAAGTTGATGGATTAATCCTTCTGCAATTTCTGGACGAGTCGCAGAGACAGGCCCAAGATAATTCGCCAAGTGACCCGATCTCAACATCGCAAATCCCTCATGATCCATTACCATCAGACTGACTTTGGATAGTTGATCTAGCCAGAAAGATCGATCGCATCCAAACGCATTCCGGTCCACGGCTCGGCAGGATTCCCCCAACCGATTCGCCGAGTCCAATTTAGGAAAAAGATTCTCTTCCTCCGTGGGTGGCGAAATACGGCGCCACCGCTGCAAACGGCACTGTGATTGAAATCCGATTTTCTCATACAGCGGTTGCCCTGCAGGTGTAGCGTCCAACATGATGCTGATGGTTGAGCGTTCCTTCAAAAACGAGATGCATTGCTGGATCAATGCTTCACCGATCCCTTGACGGCGATGCTCAGGATGAACAAGCATCATCCCAATCCAAGCTAACTGTGCGCCATAGGAAGTCGAGGTCACGGTACCAATTACCGCATTATTTTTGACGGCTGCAAAACATCCTTCTGGCTGGTATCGGATGATCCGGCTCCAGTCTTCTTCGGTTTGATTCCAGCCCGCAAATCGACAGAGTTCAACAGTCTGAGGCAGGTCATCTTGGGTTAAAAGCCGTAGTCGGAACATGGCAGGGAGATACCGTTAAACAATTCCTATCGTTTCGTTTGTTCAACGGCAGAATTATCTTGCTCCAGCAGGCTCACTTGGGCAGAAGTGCTACGGTATTTCTTCCAACTCGATGGCAGTGTCACCAATGCTGTTCTGGCAGCCATGGCAAGCAGAAGAACAACGCCGAGGTAGGCAAAGCATTTTAGTTTGGTACCAGCTGCGTGTTCTCCAAGCAGTTCTTTTTTTCCGCAGAGCCAAACCAAGACGATTGCCACTAATGGTGAACCAACAATGGTTACAGCGTTCGCCGCGATAATGGTGGGTGTGCGATCAAATCCAAAAATAATCACACCCAGAGCGACCGCCATCCCAGTAAGAAGAGCCATACTTGTAAAGATGCGAGGCCATCGGTCCGTGGCTGAGCAGCCAAGCCCTAAGCCATCGGATAGCACGAATCCTCCGATCATTGAATTGATAAGAAAAGATGAATAGGCTGCTGAAAATAAACCCATGCAAAAGATCAGTTTCCCGGTGCTGCCAAATGTGGGTTCCAACGCTTTTGCGATTTCAACAGGATTTGCAAGTTTCACAGTGTTCCCCGAGTCATCATGGAGACCAGCTGCTGCAGTAACCATCAACATGATTGTAATGATTGCCATGATGCTGACTCCAACCCGCACATCAATCGATCCCGCCGCAACATCCTTTTGTGACCAACCTTTCTGCCTGACGAGATAAGCCTGATAGAACGCGGCAGAAATTACAAAGGTTGTACCGACTAAACCAAGGACATCGATCCCGAGTTTATCGAAACTGGGAACGAATCCGCTAACCACTGCGGTGGGTTTAGGTGCCAAGGTTAGCATGTTAATTGCGAAACTGACCAACATCAGCGCTACCAAGACCATCATCATTCGCTCAACCATCTGATAAAGATTTCGAAACGCGAATAAGAAAATAATCGCACACGCGTTGAAAAGAATAACAAGCAACGAGATCAAGAACTGGTTGTTTTCCTTCGCTTGGTCACCCGCAAATAATGATTCAAAAACCGCCGCGATGCCTATATTGTTGCCAGACTGAAATGCAGCAGAAATGAAGAAGACTGAAAGCCCCACGGCGATGGCGAGATCCTTCCTGCCACGTTCCCGAATAAGATCGCCCATCGAATGGGTTTCGATGCAGCCCAGTCGACTTGCTAAAGTCATGAACGTCATTTGGAAGACCACTGCAACAATCACAATCCAGAGCATTGAATATCCGTAGTTCGCTCCAACCGACGAACTGGTAACAATGCTCCCTGGGCCTATGACCACGCAGGCGGTGATTAGTCCAGGTCCGATTCGACGATACCATGGGGTTTTACTTGCTGTGTTCATTATTCGTCGTACTGGGAGTTTGTGTCTGGTTTTTGGTTTGTTGTTGACCAGTCAATCTTCATTCTGGAGGCGATGGCACGGATTGCACCAAGGGGAAAGTCGAAGCGCATCGTTTGTTTTTCGGCAAATCCGTTGATGTTGGGAGTCTACGATACACGTTGCAGAGGTTAGTTTATGTGGACATCACCAGATTGCTGCATGGGCGTGTTGGTGCTGAGTCCACGTTAAGCGATTGTGATCACGTAGCGGGAGTACTTGATGCATATCTTAACACCATTCAAGGTACCTCGTTTTTATTGAGTTAAAGGCAATGACATTGGATAATTTTGCGATGGAACCAGAGGCCACAGTGCGATTGGATGACTTCCTTAAAATTCAGGGTTTGGTTGGTACTGGAGGGGAAGCGAAGGTGCGGATTCAGGGAGGTGAGGTGAAGGTCAATGGCGAAATTGAAACTCGACGGCGGAAACAATTGAAAGACGGAGATAACGTTGAATTTGACGGCACAGCCTACGAGGTCGAAATCACTGACCTTTAGACTTTGCCGATTTTTCCGATAGACGGAGTCAGGGCAATTGATCGCAAGTTAGCTGTTGTAATTACCCGATGTAGGCGACAGACATGGATGTTATGCAGTCGAATCTACTGTGATTGTTCCAAGGGCTTGAGGGAATAGGTGAGATGAAAATGTCTTCCCGTACGATTTTGTCGGCAACTGCTCTATTGGTTTTGGTTCTCTTGCCCGGTGCCGCACACGCGGACTGGAAAACCTTCTGGCATAAGGTGCATGTTGGGTTTCACCGGAATAACGCATGGCCCCAACCGTTCAATGAAGCTGACGCACTGCAGGTAAAACAACCTTTTGAGATCATGAAAGCCAATGGTTGGCGGCTCCACAATACGATTGGAAATGATTTATTCCGTCCCGGTGATGGTAGCCTGCTTAGTGCCGGCCAAGAGCGTTTGCAGTGGATTGCGACTCAGGCACCTCCGGCAAGAAGGCAGGTGTTTATTTTACGAGCCGCAACTCAGGAAGAAACCAACGCTCGAATTGAGTCGGTGCAGGAAGCGATGAAGTCTTGCGTCTCGCCTCTTTCACCTCCAGAAGTCTTCGTGACCGAGGTTGCGCCACCCACCATTTCGGGTTCTTGGGCAACACGAATCAATCGAGAGTGGTTGGAAAATATGGCGGCTCCCAAGCTTCCGGACCAAAGCACCACGGGACAGCCAGGGGTTGGCTCTTCCGCAAGTTCGAAGTAATAGCTAGCAAAGCTCACCTGCTGGCTTCTACCGGTTCTAGGTACATCTACCGAATGACTAAGGGGTGTCTGTTAAAGTTTGATGGTTATTCGTGCCGATTTATAACAAGAGGAAAAGTCATCACAATCTGAAGGGTCGCTGCCAAGCTTGAGCGGCCTCAAATTTGGGAGTCGATCGGTGAGCACCCCACAACTACAAAGATCATCCCTACTCGCAGTATCCACGGCTCTCCTGACTGTGGTTGCGACTGGATGTTCGACCACCAGTCTTTCATGGCGATCGTTTAATCCATTTTCGGGTCACCCTGAGGCTACTGAAGCCCCGACACAAACGGATGAAAAGGTCGCGTCGACGCTGAACACATCGGCTGCGGAGAACACCGTTGAACAAACGGGTGGATTTACCGCTACAGCCAAAAGTGCGTGGAATGCCACAACGGGTGCCGTAACAAGTGTTTTTTCGCGATCCAAGGATGCATCGGAGGAAACCAGCACGGTCGTCGATGATCCACTAAGCCTTTCTAACTCACCCGAAAAGGTAAATGCAGAAATCTATCTCGCCAATGGTCAGTTATGGGAGTCGACTGGGGATCTTGCAAAGGCGATGGAGAGTTACACTCGAGCGTTGGGAAGCGATCCCAATAACGGACCAGCTCTATCCAACATCGCTCGGATACATTTTCGACAGCAGAATTATACTGAAGCGGTAAAGCACTTCCGTGCAGCTGCTGATGTACAGCCGAATGAGGCAGGTCTACAAAATGATTTGGGGTTGGCCCTCAGCAAGCAGGGGCAGGTATCACCAGCCATTGAGCATCTTCAAAAATCGCTGGAGCTGAGCCCCGGTAATTCACGATACGCGAACAATTTGGCTAGCGTGCTTTTTGAAAATGGTCAGGAACAAGCTGCACTCGCAACTCTGAGCGAACATAACAAACCAGCAGTCGCTCACTTCAACATCGCTTTTCTTTACTTTCAGGCCGGTAAGAAGCTTCAGGCACGTGATCATCTGAAAGAGGTGATGGAGTATGAAGTACTTTCCGAGCAGGATCCCGCAATAAAACGTGCTGTGGATCGAACCAGAGAAATGCTCGCTGGTATGAAGGGAGATTTAGATTTAACGCTGGGGAGTGAGCATCGAGTTGCTTCTCGTCCAAATCCTGTTGAACGATCAGTCAGTGATTATGTGAGTGATTCCACCACCGAGAGTAATCCACCTTCACTCGCTACTGAAACGACTTTGACGCTACCCGTAGGCGATGGCGTCAACAATACTGAAACCGAACAGCCTCAGTGATCTTGAACATTCAATCAGTGGGACGATCGCTGAGATACTTCAAGCGATCCTGATGGATGTGATGGGTTTATGAAGTATCTGAGGACAGCTAACAGTCTTCAGTGGGCTTCACGTTTTCCGGGAATGGTACCGGTTGATCCTGAAGGTGGGCGAGGGCATTTGAAGCAGCTTTTTGTTCTGCTTCTTTCTTATTGGTGCCCCATGCTCCGGGATATTGTTCCTTATCGATCACAGCGGCAATTAAGAACGTTTTGCAATGATCTGGGCCGGATTCTTTTAGTAACCGGTAGACCGGTGTGTGACCAAGGTCTCTTTGTGCCAACTGCTGTAAAGAGGATTTAAAATTACCTGCTCCCTGATTAACGACGGCATTAGAGACTTCGTCTGTAAGCCATTGCTTCAGCAGATCTCTGACAATTTTTATACCACCATCGAGATAGATCGCAGCGATGACCGATTCAAAAACATCGCTCACAAGCGATCGAGGGTAGCTGCGATTGCGGGTAACTCCACGTCCAACAATCAGGCAATCGTCCAACCCGAGTTGTCGTGCAACACGACCACAAGTTCTTCGGCTAACCACTGCCGATTTAATTTTGGTCAGATCACCTTCGCTGTATTCGGGGAATTCTTCATAGAGCCACTCACAAACGGTCATCCCTAGAATGGCGTCCCCGAGGAACTCTAGTCTTTCGTTGCTCGCTAACCGGTGAGAGGCGCTTGACGCATGTGTTAATGCGGATCGTAGTAAGGAAAGATCATGAAATCGGTAGCCAATGATTTCTTGACACTTCACAAGCTTCTCTGATTGCTCGCCATCATTTGAGCATTCAGTAGAGTGCTCGTTTGGCTTGGCTTGCGCAGGGGTATCTTCAGTGCTCACGCGTGACCACTCCAAGTCGGCTATCTGTTGACAATGATGATAAATCAACGACGAAACGCTTGGTGAAGCATAGCTTTACATCCGCGATCGTCCTAAGAAAAGGTTGGTGTCACGCGCCGGTGAACGGGTGGGCGTTCGAATCTTTACTCGAACCTTCATCCCGGGCTCCGGTGGGTGACCGCACAATGAGTGTAACGGTGAGGCAGTGATCACACCACCTTCTTCCACTCACATCGCGCAAGCTTTGTCTGTTTTGCTATTTGCTACTAGCACTTGCAATCGTCTCTGGTTGGCGATTCACAAAGAAGTGACCGTGGTCAGAGGTGACAATGACCGCCGTGTGATCCCAAGCTTGATGTTCGTCGGCCCAATCCATGACGGCCTTAAATGCTGCCTCGCCACTGAATACAGCACCAATGCTGTTATCAAGGTTATTAGCGTGGTTTGCCCAATCAACATCGCCTGCTTCGATCATCAGCCAAAACTTATCTCCATTCGCGGATAAACAGTCTAAAGCGGCTTCGGTCATTTGCGCCAGATTCGGATTCTCCAAGCGATCTGCTTTTGAATAAGTTTCTTGCCCTTTCAGATCCGAGGCCGGATCATAATTGCCATCAGCAGTCTGATAGGGTAGATGTCCGTCATATTGAGTTCCAAAGAAGCCAAGCAAACGTTTTCCATCAGAGATTGCGGTTTTTGTGGCGGCTTTTAGCGATTCATCACCGTGAAGATTGCTGGTTCTTGTAGCAACCACATAATTCCCACCATTGTCTACATTTACTTTGGCTAGGTCCGACTGGTGCAGATACTTATTACCAGGTTGGTAGTTGGATCCTTGACCACGGTCTTCTGATTTGTCAGGGCTCCAACCTCCTCCGATGATGACATCCAAGCCAATAAGTGGCTTGTTTCTGTGTGAGACAGATCTCAGTCCCAGCATATCACGAGAGATGTCTTGATAGTCTTTCCTCGTCACATTGTTGGCATAGGCGGAAGCCGGCGTTGCGTGCGATATGGGTACGCTGGTGACGATGCCGGTTTTGAATGAAAGATTCTGTAATTGTCGCGCAATTGGAACGACTTGCTCACCTTCGACTGAGTAATTGATGGCCCCATTATAGGTTTTGATACCCGAGGTCATACTGGTAGCCGATGAAGCGGAATCTGTCACAGTGTGTGGCTGTTCGCGGTCTCGGCCGATCAGGTACGACGTTGTTGTTGGCTCGGCCCAAGGTGCGTGGCCTCCTCGTTTAGGATCATAGCCACCTGTGTTCAAGTCGCTTCCCGCAATTACTGTTTGGGCATTTACATCGAACGTTACTTTGCCAAGACGTGCACTCGTGCAGACCAACGCAAAGTCAGTCTTTACTCGCTGGTCATCCAGGAATTGAAGTCCGCGACCTCGTCCACTGCTGTAGGGTACCATTCCTTGTTTGTAGGATGCAGCAGCGTGAGTGGTTTGCCAGTCCATGCCATCGAATACCATCAAAATGATGTGTCGATATCCTTGTTCTACCGCTTGTTTCTGAAGCTTATAGATATCGGTTTGATCATAATACTCGGCATGAGGATTGACGGATCCAAGGGGCATTTTACCGTAGAGCTCCTGTAGTCGGTTTACGTCTTTGTAAACGCTTCCCGTTTCTCTCCACTGATTGAGAGTCAATCCGAAGGTGTAGACAGGAATCAAACGATTCGAATGTTGATCCCATTGATGGTATTGATTGGGTTGGTTGCCCCAATGTCCCCAGTCAGCGAATTTGGAAGTCGTTGCTTGTTGCTGCATGAACCTGAGCTGATCGGTTGTTCGGTCCAGAGATCGGGTCTCAGGTTTTGGGAGTTGACCATACAAATGTCGATCGCTGCAGAACGTTAAACAAACTAGTACCGCGGATAACGAAACGGTTTTTAACAAGACAAAGTGCCGCATAAGATTAATAATGCATACGGGGGTAAATGTAAGAGACTCAACACGGTAGCGAAGCTATCGTTTCCGTCAATTCCCGAATCCTAATAATCGATTGGGTTTAGGTATCGTTTACTTAGGTTCCCTCGTTATTTGACCCGCCGCGACGAGGTATTCTTGTCGGTCCGAGCCGAAGCCAACACCGGTTCGGAAATAAATCCGGTCTCCGATTGCAACAGGTGTTGCAAAAATAGATTGCCCACTTGGGTTTTCCGCCAAGAGGTCAAATCGGTCAGGAGAAGCAGCGATAACGTAAATCGTTCCTGACTGCGAGGCGATGTAAATTCGATTATTGACCAATAGCGGGGAGGCACTGATACTACCCCCGAAAAGCCGTTGCCGCCACATGGAAACTCCGTCTAGGGTTCGCCAACAATGTGCGACTCCATTATCCGCGACTGCAAATACATAATTCTTGATTGCAAGTAGTGACTGCTCATAACACATCACATTATTTTCCCAAAGTTTTGACGCCTTTCCGTCTCCAGAAACGCACCAGGTTCCAGCGATTGGATTTCCACCGCTGAACATAATCCGTCGATCATCCCATGCAACTGTGCCGCAGATTGCCTCGGTACCGACATCAGCTTTCCATCTTACGGTGCCTTTAATGGGGTCATAGGAAACGAGCTGGTCGGCGCCGGAAATTAACAGCTGCCGTTGACCTGCAATCGATGCAATAATTGGCGTTGTGAAATTCAAATTGGCAGGACGAGCAATCTTCCAGACATTTTCACCATTGTGAAGTGATAATGCATATAGACCGCTTGCTGCACCATCATACTCAGCCGCGACGATTAGTAAGTTGTCTTCGATGACTGGACTGGAGCCGTAGCCAAATTGAAACGCCGCAGGATCATAGGTGGCAACTCTCGTTTGCCACTGAACTTGTCCATCAAAATTGAGAGCCGTTGCCCAGATTGCATCATCCGTGTGAAAACAGACAAAGAGATTGTTTCCATCCGACACAGGTGTTGGAGATGCATGAGAGTTATTGGGATGGATTTGGCGCGGTAATGTGCCTTGGTGAATAATCCACTCATCAATTAACTTTCCACCGTCACGTTCGATTTTCAAAACTGATTGGGTTCGCTTCAATGGATCAGAGGTGGTAAGAAAGACCCAGTCATCAACGAAGATGGGTGTGGAATGTCCACGTCCCGGAATCGGTGTACGCCAAGCAATATTGTTGCCTGATTTAAAATCCCATGTGAGCGGTGCATCAGCACTGGATGAGGCATGGTTATTGCCAATCGGCCCTCGCCATGTTCGCCAGTCCTCTGCTGTGCAGTGTTGCTGCACTAAGACGGTCGCTAGTACCAGTAAGGTAGAACAAGTGAAGCGTCGACCGGTGCAGAAACCCATCATTGATGTGAGATAGTGCGTGTCAGTAGCATGGGAAGTCAAGTGGCTCATCGTTTTCAATTTTGACTGAGTAGGGCGTTCGACTGGGAGATACTAAGATGTCGGAAAACCATAGGTGACGAAACGTGAAGATGCGTTGTTGAGTTAGTTCGGGTTTGTAATCAATTCTTGATGCAAGTCATTGTTCGAATTGGCTCTTTTGGTAGGTTCTTGGAAGATTGCTACACAAAGTACTTTCTTAACACTACGGAATTCACCATCATAGTGGTTCTGAATTATGTGTTAGCCTTTTGTCGGAGTGTTTGCAATGCGTAGCGGAGTGGTAGGTGTTGGGTTCATGAGCTGGATTCATTATCTGGCATATCAGCGTAGTGAGCGCGCGAACATGGTTGCCTTCTGTAGTCGTGATCCTCAAAAACGCTCGGGCGATTGGACGGGTATTCAAGGGAATTTTGGCCCTCCTGGCGAGCAGATCGATATGGAAGGCATCACTGCGTATGAGTCACTCGATGCGATGTTAGCAGATGATACCATTGATCTGATTGACATTTGCTTACCTCCAAGTTTGCATCCAGACGCGATACGTCATTCTTTGAAGGCGGGAAAGAAGGTGTTGTGCGAGAAGCCACTCGCGCTTGATGCAGCGACCGCTGAAGAACTCGCAACGGAGGCGGGTCCCGGGCAGCTGATGGTTGCTCACATTCTGCCCCTAATGCCAGAGTTTAAAATATTGCTTGATGCGAAAAACGATCAACGTTGGGGACAGCCCATTGCGGGTCGGTTTAAACGAACCATTGGTCCTCCTGATTGGATCCCGGATTTTTACAATCGAGACAGTGTCGGAGGTCCTTTGATAGATTTACACGTCCACGATGCGCACCTGATTCGCTTGCTTTTTGGGATGCCAGTGTCCGCTCATACCGTGAGCCGAAAGAAAGACGGCGAGCCAATGTTTTACGAGTCCGTCTTCGAGTTCGAGGATTCAGACATTGCTGTTTCTGCAGGCGGCGGAGTGATTGGTTCTCCGGCGAGACCATTCACGCATGGATATGAAGTCAGTTTCGAACAGGCAACTGTGCAATTTGAATTTGCGGGTTACGCAGATGGAACCAGCTCCGACATACCTGTTACCGTATTGCATAACAATGGAAGCATCGAAAAACCTGAACTGGGTGATGGCGATCCTGTGAGTGCTTTCCTCCAAGAGGTAGACGAGGCGGCACGTTGTGTGGATGAGGGGATTATCTCACCAATTTTAGATGCAAAGCTTGCTGCGGATGCAATTCGAATCTGTGAGATGCAACGTCAATAAAGAATCAGCAGAGAGCATCCCGTCGTTGGTAGGCAAACGCTCGATTGACAATGTGTGATTTTCTACTTCGACTGTAGATTGCGAGCGGCGATCTAGTGTTATGGCGGAAGTGTGATACTAATTGCCGAATAGTTTTTCGATTCCTCGGTTAAGCTGTTCTTCAAGATAGGATTCGGCATTCTTCTGGATCGCTTGGATTCCGAGGTCTGCAAGTACTCTGCTTAGGTTTGTCGCGTCTAGTAGAGGTCGGTCGAGGGTGCCGCGAATTGGAAGACTCAGTGTTTGTCCCGCCAGTCTTTGTAAATCACTTCCGAGCCATCGTGCGTCCAGAGGTACCATGGCGGTCAGATTCATTTGACCATCAAAACTAACTTGGCCATTGGTGATCACCTGAGCTCGATCTACATCCAGTAGGAGTCGTTCGTGAGCGACGATCTGGTTCGCAACGGAAAAATTGATGCTCTGTTTGGGCATCTTTAAAATTGTGCTGGGTTCACGTGATGCAGGTTGCCCGCTAAACACTTTGCCGATCGAATTGATTTGTTGAACGGATTGAATCAATTGATTTGTCAACGGCCCAGCGATCAGGCGAATGGTGTCTAGTTCTAACTGACCTCGTAAACGAGTTTTTGCTGGATCGCTAATATTGATTTTCGCTTCATTCAGATTCAGACCAACAAGCCCGTTGATTTCGGTGGCATCTGCCATTAGTGGCGCGATATACCGAAGCCATTGCTTTGACATTGCAGGACTGATCTCAAGCTGTTCTGCGATCACACCTGGGTTTAGCTCAATCCATGTTTCGTTTTGATGCTGATGGATTGAACCTGAGAGATTAATCCAGCCATTGCCCAGTGGTATTTTAGAACCAAGGAATTTTAATTCCTTGAGGTTGGCCTGGATTGGTATTTCTGCTGATGGGAGGACCGCTCCTGCTAAGCTTCCCGATTCCCAGCCAATCATTGTGGAAAGATCAAATTCTTCTACCGCTTGCTGACCAAACGAAGCGAAGAGTTTGAGTTCAGATTCGTGCTTGCCTGTTAATTTCAGCTCCAGCGGCATCATCGGGCCGATGCGAAGTCCCAGACGATCCATATCGCATTTGCTGGTTCCCTCCATGAGTAATTGTCTGGAATTACCTTGTGGAACAAGCTGACCCTTTAGGCTGGTGCGAATCCATTCGGTCGACAAATCAAATTGGTCGATCGTTAGGCGACTGGAATCAGCAGGTTTTCGTACAACAGCGATCATCCGGGTATTTGGTTCCTCCCACATTGTTCTTGCGTTTGAAGAAAGAGTGTTGGCGCCCGTTAAGCTGCGTTCTTCAAAAGAGATTGGCGTTGAGAGGTGTGGGACCGAAAGTTCCTCTATTTGAAAATCAACTTCAAATTGGGAGAACTCGGTAGTGTGTTTCCCAATCAGTGTTCCTTCCCCATCACCGTAGATTTGCCAGTGGTGGTCTTCATTTAATGAGCTAGCTATGAAATCACGATTGGTATTCCGATTTGAGTCCGTCGCTGGATTTATGCCGGAGGTTTGGCTGTAACTCGTGAGTAAGCGATCGAGAAGGGTTCGCCATCGAATTTCGTACTCGGTCAGATCATTCGTTTTTCTTCCATTGGCCCTCATGGAAAGACAATGGCTCGAAAGAGTGAAGTCGTTTAATGTCCAATTTTGATTCGGCCACTCATAGCTTCCGACCAACTCAAGTTGAATCTTTGGTTGTTGTATTAATCCTTCAGAGAGTCGCGCTTTAAAATCATCAATCTCAACAAACGATTGCTTAAATGACAGATCATGCTCTGAGATCTCTGTTTGTCCGTTCAGGCGATATGATCCATCGACATGCTGAATGCGATTGCCGGTCAATGGTAGTAGCAATCGATTGAAGAATGCCAGTTGTCCTTCACTTGTCCATCTGACTGGTAGCCTGTAGGAAGTGTTGGATAGGTCGGTCGGTGTCTCGAGTTCGCAATCGAGTTCAAAGTCATCGCAATTAACGATCAGTTGTAAAGTCTTAAGAGTTTCTAAACCAGATTCGCCCCAGTTACCGGTAGCGGCAAGCTCTCCATTGATTTTATTTTGTTGAAAAGAAAATGACGAACCAATCTGCGCAATCACTTCCTGAGCATTAACGGTACCGCTCAGCAGCCATTCACTGTCGTCGGCTGATGCATTCCAGCTTAGAATTCCGTCGGCGCTACCGGAGCATGCTTCACGATCAATGTTTAGTACTGGTCCGAGTGAGTCTGCTAGTCGCTCAAAACTGATCTCAAACTTAGCGAGACCTCGCTTGAGATCACCTTCACCACTTGCAGATCCGAACTCACTTTCCCATTGAAATGTTTTTGCACGAATCCATTTCCCATTCTCTTCGAAGCTTGCGGATACATTGATCGGCGCGAGTGAAACCAGTTGTTTTGTTTCTGTTTCCGCTTCAAGATCATTTAGGCTGATTATCAAGGAGCTGTCTTTTTCTTGTCCAGCCTTATCCGATTCGATTCGGCCGTTGATACGCCCAGATATTAGCTTTGTTCCTTTTCTCAGCGGCAACAATGATGGGCTTGATTGGTGCAGAGACGGGATATCGACATCAAAAAGTACAATCCCCTCGAAAATATCGAGCAGGCTACTGGGCGAACCTATCACGGAATCATAGGTGTGGTGGTTTTGGATTGTCCCATCAATCGATGCGTGGCCGAAGTCAGTGACAATGTTTAGGTCACCGCTTCTTATGATGTTTGGTAGCAAGCCTAACTCACCATTTAGTTCTGCGAGTTGCTGGTGCCACGATCGATTTTCCGAATCAGTGAGGTTTAGTTTGCGGATTTGCAGATGATCAAACTGGACCTTTAATTCTTTGCGTGGATCTTGTGCAACCTCTAGGACGCCATTTATATCACCATCAACAATCCGCGGTAATTCCTGTGGTGCTGTGACGAGGGATGAGATAATGAGTTCAGTAAAAGATAGTGGAACCGAGTCTAATTCAAGCGTTGCGCTCCATTGGGCTTCATTGTTTTCGCTTGGTTCGTTGAGGCGGTCAGCGTGTGGAAAGTAGCTAACGTCGCATCGCAAAGACCCGTTTCGATTCAAGGGGTCGGTCAATACACCGTCTAGATTCACCAAGCACCGATTAGCGGTGTATGAGATTCGCGCATTCGATTTGTTTAGCTTCCATTGCTTTTGTGAGGAGGTATCCACGACAATCAGTGAAACGTTTTCTGCTTCGAGTTCAAAATTAAATTCGTTGCTCGTGCTCTCTCGATTTTGAAGTGATTTTAGGTCGTCGAAAATATTTAAGTTTTCGCCATCATGTTGTGTCTCAAGTAACGTGTTGCGAGCATAGAGTTGTAATACCTTTCCTTGCTCTAAGCGAAGCCAATCAAGCAGTGACAGATCACTTGTCAGTTCATCAATGATCACTCGACTACCTGACGACCCGACGATTGAAACGTTCTTTATTGTCGTTGGGGTGATCCAGCCAACACGAATGGAGTTTGCATCAAAGATTAGACTCTGATTGGTTAGGTTCTTGGCTAGCAGCTGTATACCCCAGCCACTTCGACACAGGATTGTTGGTGCGCTCAAAACCAGAACGAAAAGAACGCCTGCAAGCAGAAAAAGAACAACACGTCGCGATAAAAGACTTAGCAAGTTGCGAGGCTTAGCCACTGTTACTTGCTCCGTGGTGTGTCGGTGGTTGGCACCTCTTTATGAGGTGACAGCAGTTGCGTTACGGCGAACACGGTCACTGCGATCCCTCAGTTTAGCGACCAGTAAAGAATCTACCCAAGATGTCTTTTTCCATGATCTTAAAACCTTGGGTGTAATCAAACATTTTCCTTCTTGATCGATAGGGAGTGGCCGAGTTCGGAGTTCGTGCGGAAAGCATCATAAACCAAGGATCGTGATACCACCGATGGACGGGCTGGGTCCTGTCCTCCTACCCGACATGACATGGTTGAGCGAGTAGATCTGCCGAAGTCAGTTCTAAGGCAGAAAGTCTGACGGAATCATGGATTTTTTTCTGGGGAAATCCGCCCCCTTAATCCTCGACAACCACGATTCAATGACGGTTTTTTGCTGATTCTTAGGGGTCATCCGCACCACAGAGGGGCGTATGCCCATGCGGCTGGCAATTGACAAGTGAAAGGTCCGGCGACAAATCTGTTGGGCCAAATCACGGGCCTGTATAAATGAGAAGGGTCCGTTTTCTTGACACTATTCAAACAAGTCTGCATGACAACTAGTTCACTCGAAGCAATTCGATCGGCGGCGCCGGCGATTTTACCGAGCCTGCTGCGTTGTGATTTTGGCAATCTGAAGGAAGAGCTTGAAAAGCTTGCAGTTGCCGGCGCTGAAGTTTTGCATCTCGATGTTATGGATGGGCATTTTGTTCCTAACCTGACCTATGGGATGCCAATTGTGGAAGGACTTCGACGCCATACCACGATGCCGTTAGATGTGCACTTGATGATCAGCGATCCATTGTCTTACGCCAAGCCCATGGTGGAAGCGGGTGCCGACATGCTCACGTTTCATATTGAGGCTGTTCAAGCTGAGGAGTCGATCGATGTCGCTGCTGCCATCAAAGACATGGGAGTAGCCGTTGGAGTCGCACTGAATCCAGAAACGCCACTATCAACAATTGCCGACTGCCTTCCATTGGTTGATATGGTTCTGGTGATGAGTGTAGAGGCTGGTTTCGGTGGACAGAAGTTTAATCCTCAGACGTTGACCAAGATCCGAACATTGCGACAAAGCTACCCGGACTTGTTGCTCCAAATTGACGGTGGCATCGATACGACCACCATCGGGCCTGCCAAAGCCGCTGGCTGTGATCTGTTCGTGGTTGGTTCAGCCATTTTTAACTGTTCAGATTATCGTGTCGCTTTCAATGATCTTCAGAAGGCGATGTTATCACCTGAGGATTCATCGCGGATCGACCCTACTGGCCGACAAGGAATTGACGGCTGATGATCACACCATCCAAGCAAGTGGGTCGAGTCCTGCTGGTTCGACCTGGAGCAACTGAATTTGACGACCAAGGCCGAATGAAGGGCTCTTTGGATATGCCAATGAGTGAAAACGGTCATGAACAAGCAAACGATCTTGCCGAGCAACTCGGCGAATTTGAATTGCACACTATTTACACCGCCCCGTGCGAATCGGCACGTGAGACAGCTTCCAGGCTTGCGCGCGATCGAGAGAATGTACGCATTCGTGTGATCGATGCATTTCGCAATGTCGACCACGGATTGTGGCACGGAAAACTGATTGCTGAGGTGCAAAAGAATTTACCGAGGGTTTATCGGCAGGGCCAAGATTCACCCAGCGATATTTGCCCACCTGGTGGCGAGTCCATGCGGGATGCGCGCGCACGCGTTCTCAAGGCTGTTCAAAAAATTCTTAAGAAAAGTGGTCAGGGATTCATCACGATTGTGATTCCAGAGCCCCTCGCATCCGTTGTGCACAGTTTGCTCAACGGAGAGGAAGTGATCGATTTCTGGAACGCCGAAACAGATTCCGGTCGGTGGGAATTGATCGAAACAGCGGCTGAGGTCTGACTTTCAATCGGATGGGAGAATGAGTTAGGGCTTGCTCATGGTGTCCTTGGTCGCGAGGAATCCTTGGTGTGGGAAGCGGTCGGATTTCTGCTGAACGGTTCTCCAATTTCTTTCATTGCTGGCTCCGAACCGAGGCTTTCTAGGCTTCGCAAGTGTCTCAGAGGAGTCAATTCCCTTAAATCATCAGTAACAGAGAGCAGCAGCCAGCTCTGCAGAGGGGTTCTGCGGAGGGGTGGGAAGATACCGATCGTGAGATTGGCAGAGAGCGTGAATTGGGAAACGTTCGGGCTTTCTGGGTCGAGTTTTACTCGAATACAATAAATGTCGACATACAATTGAGTACTCTATGGGTTCCGATTCGTTTATCCAATGAATCACGACACGGATCTCACTTTTTTCTCCAAGAACCCCGGCTAAGGATTCTTCGTCATGAGCCGATTTATTTTGATCGCTCTCGCTGCTTGTTTTTCCTACACGCTGCAAGCCGCCGACTCACCAGTGCCTTCTCAAGTTTCCATCATCAACAAGATGATCGAGCAGGGGTGGGAAAATTTCGAGATCAAACCAGCTCCCGTGGTCGACGACGAGCAGTGGTGCCGCAGAGTGTTTTTGGACATCGTTGGCCGCATTCCAACGGGCGACGAACTCGATGAGTTCATGGAAGCGTCTCGACATGATCGTCGCCGAGAGCTCATCGAGCGGCTTCTGCATGACGACCGTTACACCGAGGAGTACGCGGGCCATTGGGCGACCGTATGGACCAACATCCTCATCGGTCAGAGTGGGGGCAATGATCGTCGATCAATGATTTCTCGAGACGGTATGCAGAAATACCTTCGAGACTCATTCGCTCGCAATAAACCCTACGACACTTTGGTTCGCGAATTAGTGACCGCTCAAGGTTCAACGAAACCTGGTACTGACAATTTCAATGGCGCGGTTAATTTCCTTGTGGATAAAGTCAACGAGGAAAAAGCAGTGCTTGCTACGAGTAGCACATCAAGAATTTTCTTGGGCCAGCAGGTTCAGTGCACGCAGTGTCATAACCACCCGTTCAATCAGTGGAAGCAGCAGATGTTCTGGGAGTTCAACTCCTTCTTCCGTCAAACACGCTCATTGCGGCGGTTTGTTGATGGTACACGTGACATCGATCACGCTGAGCTGATCGATCAAGACTTCGCAGGTGAAGCCAACGAAGCGGAAGACGCTTTGATCTTCTATGAATTACGCAATGGTCTCACCAAAGTTGCCTACCCTGTTTTCACCGACGGCACGGAGATTGCAAAGAGCGGATTCGTTAGCGACGTCAATCGTCGTGAAGAACTGTCTCGGTTGATGTTAGATAGTGAATACTTGGACAAGATGATCGTTAATCGAATGTGGTCCATGTTTCTGGGTTTTGGCTTTACCAAGCCTGTGGATGACTTAGGACCGCACAACCCTGCGTCTCACCCAGAGTTGCTTGAGGAGTTGGCTAAGCAGTTCCGAGGGAGCAGCTACGATCTTAAAGAATTGATTACTTGGATTACTCTCAGTCGTCCTTATAGTTTGTCTCCGGTGCTCGGTAGCAACAATGAGATTGACGATCCTTCAATTGGAGAGATGCCAAAGTTCTCACGTTTCTACTTACGGCAGATGAGTGCAGAGCAGTTGTATCAATCGATGCTCACTGCAACGGATGCATCGTCGAGTGGATCCTATGAAAAGCAGGAGCAGGAAAGACGTCGTTGGCTGAGCCAGTTTGTGGTTGCTTTCGGGACGGACGAGGGTGATGAAGCAACGACTTTCAATGGGTCGATTCCACAGGCGCTGATGCTCTTCAATGGCGAATTGACAAAGAAGGCGACTGATTCAGGAAGAGGAACCTACATTGATCGTTTGTCCAGCAGTGGCAAGAGTCCTGTTGATCGGCTTAACAGCCTCTTTATGAATGGACTCGCTAGAAAACCAACCGTTAACGAGAAAAAAGTGGCATCGGCTCTTTTGCGTTCCAGGGGCGCCGATGAAAAAGAAATGTTGAAGGATATGTGGTGGGCAATTTTGAATAGTAATGAGTTCATCATGCAGCACTGACGCTAACGATCCACCAAAACAGACCTCACCGTAATTACAAATCACCGGCAATACAGCCAGACCTCAACCGAAAGGTTTTAAAATGACGATGAATTGGAAGACACCAACCGGAATGACTCGCCGTCACTTCATGCAGCACCTCGCCGGCTCATCGGCGGCAGCGACTGCTTCCATGACGATGGGAAATGCAATTTACGCAAACGCGGATGAGCTTAAGAAGAATCATAAATCCGCAATCTTGCTGTGGATGGGTGGTGGCCCAGCAACCATTGATATTTGGGACTTAAAGCCCGGTGCCGCAACCGGCGGACCTTTCCGCCCCATTTCAACAAGCGGTGATTTGCAGATCTGTGAGCATATGCCGATGGTTGCACAGCAAATGCACAATCTTTCGGTGGTGCGAAGCATGTCGACTCGCGAGGCGGATCACAATCGTGGGCGTTACTACATGCACACTGGATTTGTTCCAAACCCGAACATTGAACATCCTAGTTATGGATCGGTGATCGCACACGAGACACTCGATCAGCGTCCGCAATTGGAGATTCCTCCATTTGTATCGATTGGTGGTGCGAGTGCAGGCCCAGGGTTTTTGGGAATGGCTTGGGCGCCGTTTTCGGTTTCCAGTAATGGTCGCATCAGAAACCTCGAGATGAAATTAGAGGACAGTCGTTTGCGTGAGCGTATGTACGCTCTGGAAATGATCGAAACTGGCTTCGCAAAACGGACCCGAGATGTGCCAGCCTACGAGCATGCCAAGGTGCTCAAGAAAACTTTCGATCTCATGACCAGCTCCCAAATGGAAGCTTTCAAGGTTGATAAAGAGCCGGAAGAGGTCAAGGAGCGATACGGAACGGACGGCTTCGGCCAAGGTTGTTTGCTTGCTCGCAGATTGGTTGAGGCAGGCGTTCCATTTGTGGAAGTGGATCTAGGTGGTTGGGACAACCACAATGGCATTCACACCATCTTGAAGGACAACAAACTCCCTCAACTTGACCGAGCGATGAGTGCTTTGGTTGAGGATCTCGAGCAGCGTGAACTGTTAAAGGACACGGTTGTGATCTGGATGGGCGAATTTGGTCGCACACCTCGAATCAATCAAAATGCTGGACGTGATCACTTTGCGAGAGCATGGTCTTGCGTTGTTGGTGGAGGAGACCTGAAAGGTGGTTTGGCTGTTGGTGCGACCAACAGTGATGGAACCGCGGTCGATACCGAGCCATTCAGCAGCGAGGATTTAATGACAACGGTTTGTAAGGGTCTTGGTATTTCGACCGAGAAAACCTTCACCAGCAAAAATGGTCGGCCAATGAAGATCGCTGGCGGCGGAAAAATAATCAGCGATCTTGTTTAATTGTTTGAGACATTGACTGAATCAGCATCGGATCAATTTGATCAAGTTCACAACGTTGGGACTACAAACAGTCCCTTCGGAGAAATCATCTCTGATGGCGTTGAATTAAGTCCAGCTGAATTGGTTGCCAAGCATCAGCATGGTGTTTGGCGCTACCTCAGGATGCTGGGTTGCGATGCTGCGACAGCAGATGACTTGACACAAGAGACTTTCCTCAAAGTTCTTCGTCGCTCCGATTTTCAGCAGCACAGTGCGGCTGCTACATCGAGCTATCTGCGAAGAACGGCCTATCATTTACTGGTGTCGATGCACAGAAAAATGGGTAGAGTGAAGAGTGTTCCCGATCCACAGTTCATGGACGAAGTTTGGGATCGATGGGCGGGGAAGGATCTGAGCGGTGATCGAGCCATTGATGCCTTGCGGCAATGTCTCATGAGTCTGACAGAGCGAGCTCGATTATCGCTGCGTATGCGGTTCGGCCAAAACGCGAGTCGTGCCCAAATTGGAGAGGCATTAGAGATTAGTGAGCATGGAGCAAGGAACCTCATGCAACGAGCAAAAAACCAACTTCGCGAATGCGTTGAAGAAGGGTTGAAACAGGGTCAACATGACAGATGACAAAACGCAAACCGACGAGCAGGCATTCGACGCATTGCTTACCGAAACATTAGGCGGGATGAATCCGCCTGATCTGAGCGGGATTGTGCTGGAGCGCTTGGAGAACGATCGCGAATCATCGCATGCACTTTTTGTTGAGCCACTCGTGCACGATCAGCGGCGAAAGGCCGCACCTTCGGGATTGCACTGGAAAGTGGTAACAGCCGGCGTTGCGATCGCTGCTACGCTGCTCTGGTTTGTGATTGGACCAGGACTTCGACGCAATTCAGAGCAATCTCCAAAAGTTGCTTTAGAGGATACCGGTGATACTCAAGGAGCAGTAAGCATCGCGGTTGAACAGAAAACTCAGCCGCAAGCGGATCCGCCGAAGCAATCAAGGGAGCCCTTGCGAGGAATCCCACTTCTTGTTGACGGAAACCAAGAGCGTCAAGAGAGCGGGCAAACTCAATTGGCGGATACAGAAAAAACAAGTTCTCAGCCGTTAGAAAAAATTGCGACCCTCTCGAGTGAAATAGAGAAGTCCTTTTTCCAGTACTGGAAATCCGTTGGGGTGACGCCAACTCCCGACGCAACCATCAGCCAGATTGCGGAGCGTCTACGCGGAAGACTTGGTGTTGTTGTGCCTGCGGAGATACTGAACAACTCTGACGATTTGCAGAACTACTTTGCTAAACAGTCCAATGCTACGAAACTTGCCTCAGCATGGCTCAGCCAAATGACTCATGGTGGCGTACGAAGGCTGTCAGAGGACAAACGTTTTGAATTAACTGATGAACTTGCAAAATGTATTGAGGGAACGCTCTCTGTTGATCGGACCTTGTTAAGTTGGATTGAGGGGCAGAATCCACGATCAGAAGCTTTCCATCATGCGATTGGATCTTTTGGAAGTGTTTCGAAAGTCAACCATCTCGCTGGGCTGACAATGAATGTCGATTTGAGGTGTGTTCGATGCCATGATGCCAAAATCCAAGGTGCCGGCAAACAATCTGAGTATTGGGAGTTTGTTGCATTGTTGAAAAATGGTTCGGCAGGCAAGCCTGAGAAGGCAACGGCTGAGAAAGGCACGCGATCCACACAGCGTTCGACGTTTTACGAACTTGCCGACGGACGTCAGAAGCTGGCGGAACCTAAAGTTTCGCAAAGATGGTTGAGCGAATCCAATCAAAGTCCTGTTCAATCAGTGAAGGCATGGGCTGATGCATTATCTGGGTCACCAGCTCTGGCAAGAGGTGTGGTCAATTCAATTTGGGAGCTTGTGCACGGTTTACCACTCCGAGGACGAGTAGTAGATCCCGTTACCGCTCCACATGACAACAATCTCGATTCAATCGAAACGCGATTAGCCAATGACTTGATCAACTCGAATTTTAATTTGGCGAGAACGCTTGCCCTTGTCGTTGCAAGTCCTGTTTCTCGACGAGCGGTACCAGAGGTTTTCCAAAGTACGGATCAGTTGTTGACGGATTCGGCGGCACGCAAGCACGCAATCGACTCAATCAATGCGTTCGCAGCCGCGGCGCCCGTTACGAAAAGAGTGACCATCGCACAACGCGTGGATCAAGCAAAAAGATCAATCGGTGTGAAAATCGACTCAGGTAAGTCATTCGTTGCTCAGGCATCAGATTCCACTGGTAATCAAAAGCGAAAGGATAAACAGCCTGCCACGCCATTGATCAATGACGATTTTCCAACGGATGGTAGCTCGTTGCCAGTGCAGTGGCTTCGCCTGTTGTCCGAGCAAGACAGTCGTGTAAACCATCTAGCTTATCTGGCAGGCCTTGATCAGTTGCCGGCAAGCATCGGTGAGGTGGTTGAGGTTATGGATAATGAGACAAACGAACAGCAGAATCTGGTGTTGCAGAGAGTCTGGTGGATGTTACGACCTTAGGCTGTAGGTGGATCAATTTGTCAAAAAAGTCTTGATGACGATATTAACCACCGATCGCATACATCGGGCGATTGGGTTGACGAAAGGTCGAATCATTGATTCCGTGAGCTGCCGCTTTTGCAGCGACACTCAACCGAAACATCTCCACGAGTTGATCATCATTGATGCCCTCGCGAAGTCGTTGTTTAAAACTTACTTCATCTTCGGCAAATAGGCAGTTGCGCAGGGATCCATCCGCAGTGATACGCAGTCGATTACACTGATTGCAAAATGGTTGTGTGATGGATCGGATGATCCCGACGTGATGATCACCAATTTTGAATTCTTCAGCAGGCTGTGACGATTCTCGTCTCTCTAGTGGTGTGACCCTGCCGAACTTCGCTTTCAGGATGGATAGTATTTGGTCGCCGTCTAGTACGTTCTCGCGCTGCCAAGCTCGATCTGTATCGAGAGGCATATATTCAATGAAACGGATCGTTAGGCCATGTGCAGAGGCGTATTGAACTAACCGGCATATTTCTTTTTCTGTGATTCCTTTTATCGCGAGCGCGTTCAACTTGATGCTTGAAAAACCTACTTTGACCGCTTGCTCAATCCCTTCGAGTGTTTGTTCCAATCCTTCGCGGCGCGTAATTTTTTTGAAGGTGTCTCCGGAGAGAGTGTCAAGGCTGATATTCAGTCGTTGCAAGCCCGCCCTCTTCAGATCCTCCGCATGATCTCGTAGCAGTAAACCATTTGTCGTGAGAGACAGGTCTTTCAATTCCGGGATTCCCGCAAGCTTTGCAACCAATTCCGATAGGTTCTTTCTTACTAGGGGTTCACCACCGGTGATCCTGATGTCTCTGATTCCACAGCGCTGTACTAGTAGACTTGCAACACGTTCCAGTTCTTCAAACGTAAGTAATTCTTCTCGCGCGAAAAACTTGGGGTTGGTTTCCGGCATGCAGTAGGTGCAACGAATATTGCAGCGATCCGTAACGCTCAGCCTTAAGCTGGTGTGAATCCGTCCATAGGAATCAATCAGCGGATCAGATGGCGGATTGGACGTCCTCGTTTGATGCTGGTCCATCCTCGTCATTACCATTTCAATCGCAAAAGACAATCATCTTGGTTGGAAATTCGAATGAATAGCTTGCCTCGACCGTCTTATTTTGCAGATGCAAAATTTGATAGAAAATCAAAGCCTCCTTGTTCAGGTTAGCTAATCAGTTGATTCACTACCGTACCATGAACGTCCGTCAGTCTAAACTCCCGACCCGCATAGCGAAACAAGAGTCGCTCATGGTCGACGCCTAATTGGTGCAGAATGGTTGCCTGTACATCATGCACGTGTACTGGATTTTCAATTGGATGAAATCCTAGTTCATCAGTCTTCCCCAGTGTTTGCCCGGTTGAAATACCTCCTCCAGCAAACCACATGGAGAAAGCCTGAGGATGGTGGTCACGACCTTGTTTACGTCCCAACGCAGCACTCGCCTCCACCATCGGCGTTCTGCCGAATTCGCCTCCCCAAATGACCAAAGTATCTTCGAGCATGCCTCGGTTCTTTAGATCGGTTAGAAGAGCGGCACATGCTTGGTCAGTCTGTTTGCATTGTTGAGTTAATCCTTGTTTCACATTGCTATGATGGTCCCATCCCGAATGATAAACTTGAATAAATCGAACTCCCCTTTCAGCTAGCCTGCGGGCTAAGAGACAGTTTTTAGCAAAGGAACCTTTGTCATTTTGAGCCACCCCGTAGCTTTCCAACGTCTTTGCGTCCTCTGAAGATAGGTCCATTAATTCCGGCGCACGTGTTTGCATTCGAAAAGCCATTTCGTACGACTCGATCCGGGTTTGTATCGACGCCAAACCCGTATCCTCCCTGCGTTGTCGATTCATTTGATTGATCAGCTCGATGGACTTCTGCTGCTGATCAGCTGTAATTCCGTCTGGCGTTTTGACGTGCAAGATAGGGTCACCGCTACCTCGAAACGGCACGCCCTGATGTTCACCGGGTAAAAAACCACTGCTCCACATGGCCGAACCACCCGATAAACTGCCACCACTTTTCAGCACAACAAATGCTGGCAGATCTTTGGACTCGCTTCCCAGTCCATAACTTAGCCAGGAGCCCATTGAAGGTCGGCCTGGAATACCGCTTCCGGTATTCATGAATAACTGAGCGGGTGAGTGATTGAATTGATCAGTATGGACGCTGCGTACTAGCGCAACATCATCAATTACCTTTGCAAGGTGAGGGAGCGCGTCGGATATTTCGGTACCGGATGCTCCATGTTGTTTAAATGTGAACTGCGGTGCCAATACCGCTGCGTTGGGCTGGATGAATGCGTACCTTTGCCCGTCAATTACTGAGGGAGGGAGTCCTTGTCCCTCGAGCGCTTTTAGTTTGGGTTTGTAATCAAAAAGATCAAGCTGACTCGGTGCTCCTGCCATAAAAAGATAGATCACACGCTTTGCGACAGCCGGGTGGTGTAAATCAGACTGGTATTTGCTTGTTGAAGGAGTGGAGGCTTCGGTCAACGACTCTGCAAGTAGCGATGATAAGGCAATTTTTCCTAACCCTACTCCACAATCCTGAAAGAATTGTCGTCGGGCTTTTGAGGCGGTATCCAGTTGCGGCTTGGTTGAAACCATCGGAGTTGGGTACTTACAGTGGCTGGGATTCGTCAGGAGAAGTCAGGGGCACCTGAGTCGGTTTTGTTCTAATGTAACGACCGGACACAAGTGGTGATCCTAACCGATCAGCCCCCCCCAATTGACGGATTATTCTAATCGCTTGAATGATTCTTTTCTGTAGGAAAAATCACTTGGTTACCAATAGATCAGAAATGCTTGTAGCGACTGGCACCGTCATTACGTCTTTCAGTGGTGACTTCCTCAATCGAACCTAGCAGAGTGGATTTGTACATCCACCAGATTATTGAATACCTGCCCTCTGATTTCTCGGGAGTGAATTGGTGACTGGCGCCCTGTTAGTTAGAATGCTACGAGATAACCATGGAGTATGTTTCGAGGGTGAAAAAAACAAACCACTTCGTGTTTTCTCTGTGATTTTAAGCTGTTGCAATACTTATTGACCCACACCTAGATACACAACAACAAGATGTCAAAGCAAAAAAAGAAACAAAAGAATAAACCCACGATGGCAGAGCGTGCCGACAAATTCGTGTGTTATCAAAAGTCAGTTCAGACGCCTGAGCATGAGGTTGAGTTTTTTGAGCAAGCATACCGAGAGGCGAACGGATCAAAAAAACCATACTCTCTGCGGGAGGATTTTTGTGGAACGTTTGCAATCTGTTGTGACTGGGTCCGAGCGAATAAAAAGCGTACAGCGCTTGGCGTTGATCTTTGCAGTGAGACATTACAGTGGGGACGCGATAATAATTTGTCGGAACTTAATCCCGAACAACAGTCCCGGGTTCGGTTGCTTGAGCAAGACGTGCGAAAGAAAAACCGACCACAGGTTGATGTGTTGGCAGCGCAGAATTTTTCATTTTGGTTATTTAAGACAAGGCCAGAATTGCTGGAATACTTTCGCATTGCACGCTCCAACTTAAAACCTGGCGGTGTAATGGTGATGGATATGATGGGTGGCGGAGATTGTTATCAGGAGGATTCCGTCGATAAGAGAACCATCAAAAAAGGCAAGAAAGGTTTCCAGTACTGGTGGGAGCAAGCCTCTTTTAATCCGGTCAATGCTGATGCCAGTTTTTATATCAGCTTCAAGTTTGCAGATGGCAGTAAGCTAAAGCGAGCCTTCGAATATCATTGGCGATTCTGGACCATACCCGAAGTTCGTGAACTGCTCGAGGAAGCGGGGTTCAGCGAGAGCCACGTTTATTGGGAGAATGACGATGAAGGCAGTGATGCCTATGGAACTTGGTCGCGTGGAACCGATGCACCGAGCAATCCAAGTTGGATTTGTTACATCGTCGCAATCAAATAAAAGGTGGGTACAAAGCTAGTATGAATTTGCAAGTATCTATTTCGCAGCGGCGTTCTTTTCTCATTGGCTGTTGCGTTCTTTTTGTTGGAGTAAGTGGTCTCGGTGGGCAGGAGGTCCAACGAGAGGATGACGCAAGCCATCTAGAGCTGTTCCGGAAAGAGAATCTCGTCGCTTGGTGTATTGTTCCCTTTGATAAGAACAAGCGAGGGCCAGTAGAGCGGGCCGAGATGCTAAAAGATTTAGGCATCAAGAAAGTTGCCTATGATTGGCGCGCTGAACATGTTCCGACGTTTGAAGAAGAGATTCAGGAATGTGACAAAAAGGGAATTGAATTCTTTGCATTCTGGAGTTGGCATGATTCGTTGGAATCGCTCGTCAAGAAATACAAAATTCAGCCGCAGATTTGGGTGACTGTGCCATCACCCAATCAGCCCGGTCAGACTGAGCGAGTCGGGCAGGCGGTGGATTCTCTGTTACCTTTGGTGGAAAAGACCAAATCGCTGGGTTTAAAACTCGGACTTTACAATCATGGAGGTTGGGGTGGCCAGCCAACAAATCTCATCCAAGTGTGTGAGGCCCTTCGAGAACGATCTGAAACAGATCATGTAGGGATCGTTTATAATTTTCATCATGCGCACCAAGATATTCAGGATTTCTACACATCCTTGCCGAAGATGGCACCTTACTTGTTATGTGTGAACTTGAACGGCATGGTGAATTGGGAGGAGGTCGTCGAGAAGAATAAAAAAATCATTCCAATCGGCTCTGGTAGTTATGAACGAGAGATGATGGGGAGAGTGATAAAGAGTGGTTATCGAGGTCCAATCGGTATTCTTGACCACCGTAGCGAGCTCGATGCACGGGAATCATTACAGCAAAATCTTAGTGGTTTAAATGATTTGATAGAGCGGTGGTGATTAGTAGGCAGTATTGCAGACGCATTCATTGAGGTATTAACGCCATGTACCAGCGAAATGCTTTGGTTTTTCTGATCCTTTGCTTCGGAACCTTGATTCGCGCAGGTCACTGCTCTGCACAGCAGCCTATTACTGTCGAGACTGACTCGCGGGATGGCGCCTTACGGAACCTTAACGGCTACTTTCCCTTCAAGACCGTCAGCAATCTTTCGGAGTGGGAACAAAGACGATATGAGATTAGACGGCGGATACTCGTCTCTCAGGGGCTGTGGCCACTTCCCACGCGAACCCAATTGAATCCCGTTATTCATGGAAGAATTGAGCGAGATGATTATGTTGTTGATCGGGTTTTTTTTGAATCAGTACCGGGCCATTTTGTGACAGGTAGCCTCTACCGGCCCAAGGGCCGCAGCGGACCTTTTCCAGTTGTGCTCTCTCCTCATGGGCATTGGAAGAACGGGCGTTTTTACGACGCTGGGGAGAAGCAGATTGAACAGGATATACAGTCCGGCGCTGAGCATGACGAAGTAGGGGGACGATTCCCTATTCAAGCTCGTGCGGTGCAATTGGCGCGCATGGGCTGTATGGTCTTTGTTTATGACATGACTGGTAACGCCGACTCCGTGCAGATCGAACATCGGCCAGCAAAATGGAGCCATCTCGATCGTTCTGAAGAGTGGGGTTTCATGAGTGTGCAAGCTGATTTGCGTTTGCAAAACATGATGGGTTTACAAACCTGGAATTCGATTCGTGCTGTCGACTTTCTATGTGGTTTAGAGGAGGTTGACGAAAAGCGTATCGGAATCACCGGCGCGAGTGGTGGTGGTACGCAAACCATGATCTTGTCGGCCATTGATAATCGGCTTGCTGCGTCGATGCCCTGTGTGATGGTTTCGACCGCTATGCAAGGCGGTTGTACCTGTGAGAACGCTCCTTTCCTTAGAATCGATCAAGGGAACGTTGATATTGCCGCTGTTTTTGCACCGAAGCCACTGGCGTTAACTGCCGCGGATGATTGGACCGTTGAATTTAAGCGAAAAGGATATCCTGATTTACTTGCACTGTATGAGATGTTAGGAGAGCCAGCCAATCTAACTGGTGTCTTCCGGACAGAATTCAAGCACAATTACAATCTTGTTAATCGCACGGCGATGTACCATTTTTTCAATCACCATTTTAAATTGGGATTTGAAGAGCCAATCCGTGAGCGGTACTACGAGCCTTTGATTCTTGAGGAAGCAACCGTGTGGAGTGGATCGCATTCTGCTCCCAAGGGTGGTCTAGTCGGAGATGATCACGAAGTCAGATTATTGCAGTTAGCTACCGAAGATAGTGAAAACCAAATGCAGCAGATTGCACAATCCGCTTCCCCAACAGATGAAAGATTTCGAAGGGTGATTGGTGGTGGTTGGCAGACCATTCTGGGGCGCACTTTGAGTGAGGTCGGTGAGGTTACCGAGAGCTTCAATACAAATGCATCTAACGCAGATCAAATCACGCTAACTCGGAAACTTAACCGAGAAAACGTATTGATTCAAAAATGGTTCGATACGGATAAGAATCAGGGATTGGTTATTCTGGTGTCGGATAACGGTTTGCACGACCTTTCCAACGGAACAGATTCATTACCATCACAGATACAGGATCGATTGTTAGCTCGAAACATTGGAGTGATTGGGTGTGATTTGTATGGACAGCATTCCCCAGCATCGGAAGCTCAGCCCATGTGGTATCAGCCCAACGGTGATCAAGGGTGGAAGAGGTTTTCCGGTTACACGTACGGTTACAATCACCCATTATTTGTCAAACGAGTTCATGACTTACTTACAGTCATTCAGTACGCACAGCAGTTAGCTGATGGTCCGATTCATTTGGTGGGAATTGGCGCTACCGCGGGACCAATCGCAGCGGCTGCACGTTCTCAAGCTGAGTCCGCGATAACAAAGTTGGCAGTGGATGCCAGTGGTTTTCAATTTGATCAATTGACATCACACAGCGATCCGATGTTTGTACCGGGATCGGTCAAGTACCTTGGTTTGGACGGACTTTTGGCGTTGTCGGCACCTCAAAGCGTCGCGCTGATGAAGAGAAATGATCAGGTATTTCCCACCACAAAGCAGATTTACAGACAATTAGATTCGTTAGAGACTTTTGAGCAATACGATCAGATGATCGAATACTTGCTACGCAATCCGCAGTAAGTCCTGATCTTGCTGGTTGTCCTGTTCGGCGGAACGTTGCTTTCTGGAATTACAGCGATTCAGAATGGTTAACTGTTCCTCAACGCTGGATGAACCCCATTTTGCAATTTCATTAGCGCTTCGGTAGCAACCACGACAAATACTTTGATCATCAAGTTGACATATCCCTGTGCAAGGGGATTTCGGCTTGGAATGAAGATGATCCATTTTTTCTTGACGAAAGCAGTGCGGTTTTTTGCTCCGAGACTCTCAAAATAATAACCACTTACCTGCGTTCACGGCCATACCGGCAGACGTACTTACAACCACTTTGTTGAAACTTTGGATCATGTTGAATCGTAAGCATCTCGGTTTATTTCTTGGGCTCTGTTTTTCCATCGTCCAGATCTGTCAGGGGCAGCAACCGACTTCCTACTCCTCATGGAGGCAGTTTCTGGGTTCTGACGGCCGTGGTGTCTCATCGCGGCCAGCACCAACCCGATGGACGCGAGACCAAAATATACAGTGGCGTGCGGAGTTGCCCGGCCGTGGTTGGTCTTCTCCGGTTATTGCCGACGGGAAGATTTATGTGACGTCGGCGATTTCATCGTCTTTGAGTATAGAGCAGGCAAAATCCGGAGGTGATATTCAGGATTCCGACGAAGAGACGTTTCAATTGTGTTTGCTGATCATTGATTTAAAAACAGGAAAGCTGCTGAAGAATGTCACGGTAATGGAGCAAAACGCCGAGCGACCCATGCGGATGCATGCAAAGAACAGCCACGCAAGTCCTAGCCCGATCATTCAGGGCGAACGCATCTACGTGCATTTTGGCTATCAGGGCACGGCATGCTTGACCCTAGAGGGGCAGCAAGTTTGGCTTAATCGGGAACTTTATTTTCCTCCGACCCATGGTAACGGTGGTAGTCCAGTTTTGGTTGACAATCATCTGATCTTCACCTGTGACGGTGGTAAGGAGCCGAAGGTCGTCGCGTTGAATGCGACGACTGGTCGTCTGTCATGGCAAGTTTTGCGCAAAGTCAATGCGATCAAGACTTTTTCTTTTTGCACGCCCAGCGTGATAAAATTGGGAGACAAATCCCTTGTGATCGCGCCCGGGAGCGATGGCGTCTTAGCGATCTCTCCTTCTTCTGGTGATGTTGTCTGGGACTTTCGATACACCGGCTATTCGGTCGTGCCGAAGCCTGTTTTCGTAGACGATAAGGTTGTCATTTCAACAGGTTTCGATAACGCGAGGATGTTGGCGATCGACCCAACAGGTACCGGAGAAGTTACTGATACTAAATTGGTATGGGAACTTGACAGAAATGTTCCAAAGACACCCTCGATGATTGCCCATGATGGCTTGATTTATTCCATCAGTGATGACGGTATCGCTCTGTGTATTGATGCAAGTGACGGTCAAATTCACTATCGAGAAAGAATCGGTGGGAAATTTTCAGCCTCACCAATCATCGCAGGAGAGAATCTCTACTACACAAGTGAAGCAGGCCGCACAACAGTTGTCCGCCTGGGTCCTGAGTTTGAGCAGGTTGCAGAAAATGATCTGCAGGAACGAACTTTGGCAACAATGGCCATCTGGAACGAAAGTTTGCTGATACGTACAGATGATGCGCTGTACCGGGTGGATAATTAAGCCGACTCAGTTTGTCTATAATCCAGTGGCGCTATCCCGCAGTGACGTTTGAATTGTCGATAAAAAGTGGAAAGGTCATTAAATCCACATTCAAAAGCAATACTAGTGACGGGTAGATCTGTATGTCTCAAGCGATTCTTCGCATGGTTGATCGCAAGCACACGCACGTAATGTAGCCAGGTACTTCCAGTTAGTTGTTGGAAGTGTTTTGTAAAAGTGCGGCGTGATACGCCAAGACTTTGGCATACTTGATCAATGGATTGATCCTCGAAGAATCGCGAGGGGAGAGAGGAGATGTATCGCTCAATAATCGTTTTATCTGAATCAGTCGCAGTCCAATCAGTTCTTTTCGGCTGATGCCGTTGAATCAGCATTTCTAGGATTTTGATTGCATCGGATACCATGCTGATCGGTTGATCTAGTTCTGGCTGTGTTTGTTGATGAATCATACGACGCATTGCTGATGCGATTCGATGAGTGAAATGCGAGTCACGATGATAAATCTGTGAACCGGCTCGACTAGGGATGGTTCGATCGAAATGCCAAATGGTTTTGGCGATACAGCATATGTAAAGACTGGTCGCTGCGTTTGGGCAGTCTTCAATCCGATTTCTCGTACCCGGTGGCACGACAATGATGTCCCCAGGGTTAAAGTCCATGCGCTGATCAGCAACGAAAAAGGTGCCATTGCCCTTCAAGGCGTAAACAATTTTGAGGAAGTCATGATTGCGCCAGTCCATTTTGAATTCGGAGCTGTGATGACTTTCAAGGACCCGTACTCCCCAAGCTGGTAATACCTCGGGAAGAGCGTGCTTGGTGCGTGTAAGAGCGTTTATGTTTTGCCCGATTTGCAAACCCATAATATTCCGATATTGCCAAGATTTTACTGGGTTCTGACTTATACTTTCCGTAATTGCGAATGATAGGCTCTCTTTGCTGGCGCGCACAGCCTATCTTTAAATCCGCATTATTTTCATGGAGAGAAAGAGTGTTTGATCCCAAGCAGTTAATTGTGCCCAAGCGAGAGATCCGGGGAATTTCAGCAATCCTGTTGCCCGTTTCCAATGGCACCGTTGATTGGATGGGCTTTGATTCTCACGTTGAGCGGACGCTCGCCGCGGGGTTGCAACCTGCGGTTAATATGGATACCGGCTATGCGAATCTAATCGACCATTCGACTCGCTTAGAAGTCTTGGAGCGAACTCAAAACATTGCTGGAGGTAAGGATTTTGTTGCAGGTGTTTTTGTGAGTGACGGTCCAGATTCTGCGTTTGATCCCTCGGCCTATTCTCAGGGCATCGAGGAAATACAAAGTGTTGGTGGCACACCTATTTTCTTCCAATCTTATGGACTGATTAACCAGAGTGACGATGATTTGATCGATGCCTATCAGTCACTGGCAAAAAGATGTGACTCATTTCTTTTTTTTGAACTTGGAAAGGTGTTTGCTCCTTTCGGCCAGATTTACTCTCTTGAGGTTTATTCTCAGTTGATGCAGATACCGAATGCCATCGGTGCCAAGCACTCCTCACTACAGCGGCTCCCAGAATGGGAGCGGTTGCAACTACGAAACAAGGTCCGACCTGATTTTCGAGTCTTCACCGGCAATGATCTTGCGATAGATATGGTGATGTATGGCAGTGACTACTTGCTTGGTTTAAGTACTTTCGCACCAGAGGCATTTGCACGGCGAGACGCATTTTGGAGGGCAGGAGATTCTCGCTTCTACGAGTTGAATGACTGTTTGCAGTACCTTGGCTGTTATGCATTCCGACATCCAACCCCTGCGTACAAGCATTCTGCGGCGATGTTCTTGAAGATTTGCGGCAAAATCACTTCTGATGAAACATACCCAGGTTCACCCACGCGGTCGATGGAAGATCTGGAAGTGTTATCGCAGATCGCAAGTGCTTTGGATGGGTTCGAGCGTGGAGTTAGCAAGTGACTTATTCTCGTATTGCAAGCTTTAAAACGATCGAGCAATTTATAGATCGATTGGGAGAGCTAGAAGTGTGCTTGCCCGTTGATAGAGAGATTGAAATAGGGCCATCCGCGCCACTGAACCAACCAATTCAATGGGAACAGCAAACCATTGGAAATCGATTTTGTATCCTGCCGATGGAGGGATGGGACGGAACGCTAGACGGAAAGCCAAGTGAACTTACTTACAGGCGATGGAGGAGTTTTGGTGCGAGTGGAGCGAAATTAATCTGGGGCGGTGAAGCGGTAGCAGTAAGAAATGACGGGCGAGCAAATCCAAACCAATTGCTGATCAATGATCAGAATCTGCTTGATTTGGAAAACCTTAGGTTGGAGTTGCTGAGCGAACATAGAACGCAAATAGGTTCAACCGATGATCTTCTAGTGGGTCTGCAACTGACCCATTCGGGGCGATACGCGCGACCGAGTCTAAATGATGGTCCAATACCGCGACCAAGTCAGACGAACCGTATCTTAGACCGGCGTCTGGGTATCACGGGTGATGAATCCGTTCTTACGGATGATGAAATCAAAGAGTTAATCGATTGCTTTGTAGACGCCTCGGTTTTAGCTGAGAAGGCAGGTTACGCATTCATTGATGTGAAACATTGTCATGGATATCTGGGGCATGAGTTGCTTTCCAGTTACGATCGACCCGGATCTTTTGGCGGTAGTTTCGAGAATCGAACACGCTTTCTTAGGGAGATCGTTCAGGGTGTTCGCGCTTCAACTTCAAACCCGGCGATCGGAGTCAGATTGAGCGTTTTTGATTTCGTGCCTTTTTGCCAAGGGACCAACGGGATTGGTGTACCTGAGAATGATGCGAATCAAGAATCATGCTTCGGGGCTGATGGTACTGGATTGGCAATTGACTTGGCGGAGCCGCAACAATTCATGCAGTTGCTCAAATCGCTCGGTATTTCGCTCATTTGCACGACTGCTGGTAGTCCGTATTACAACCCTCATATTCAACGTCCAGCTTTCTTTCCGCCAAGCGACGGTTACCAACCACCTGAAGATCCAATCGTTGGTGTGGCGAGACAAATCATTGTCACCGAGCAACTGAAAAGACAGAATCCCGATTTACTCTTCGTCGGCTCTGGTTACAGCTATTTGCAGGAGTGGCTTCCCAATGTGGCCCAAGGTGTTCTTCGTTCAAATTGGGTGGATTCCATCGGCATAGGTCGTATGGTTCTGTCTTATCCAGAATTGCCAAGGGACGTACTCGCCGGCAATGTGATGCGAAGAAAAAAAGTATGCCGAACCTTTAGTGACTGTACGACTGCTCCGCGAAACGGAATGGTAAGTGGTTGTTATCCTTTAGATGATTTTTACAAAAAACGTCCTGAGCGAGAGAAGCTCAAGCGGTCTCGATAATATTGAGAACCAAGCGAAGCGACAAATTCACAAAAAGCCGCTATCCTGACTCGGATACTTAGGTGAGTTCCTGCTCTGGTTACCTGTTTTCTGAGATGAAACAAGTGATTATGCGTTATAGTACGGCGCGTGTCGGAAGCAGTGTACGCTCATGCGTTTTACCCGATTTTTGATCCAGGTTTCCTCTTTATTATTTTTGCAGGTTTTACATGAGTGAGTCAGTTGAATCGATGCAGCAGGAAGCCGATTCTTTCCGGGAGAGGTATCAGGCGGTCCAAGAGATGATCGGCCGTGTGATTGTAGGACATGAAGAAATTATCCATGGTGTGCTGACGGCAATCTTGTGCGGCGGTCATTGCTTGATTGAGGGTGTTCCGGGGCTTGGTAAAACCATGCTGGTCAAAACACTTTCTGAGGTCTTGGATCTTCAGTTCAAACGAATTCAATTCACTCCGGATTTGATGCCTGCTGACATTCTCGGCACCAATATGATCGTTGAAGATGAGTCCGGCAAAAGACAATTTGAATTTCAACAAGGACCAGTTTTCACCCAAATCCTGCTTGCTGATGAAATCAACCGTGCAACACCTAAAACTCAATCTGCAATGCTTGAGACGATGCAGGAGGGAACCGTTAGCGCAGGTGGCACGGTGTATCGTCTGCAGCAGCCTTTCTTTGTTCTTGCAACTCAAAATCCAATTGAGCAAGAGGGAACATATCCCCTTCCCGAGGCGCAGTTGGATCGCTTTCTTTTCAAACTTGTCGTCGGTTATAGCAGCAGAGACGAGCTCAATCAGATTGTCGAGCGGACAACGTCAAATCAATCTGCATCGATAGACAAAGTGATGGACGGTCCTGAGATACTGAAATGGCAAGATCTAATTCGAAAAGTCATCCTCGCTCCGCATGTTCAGGATTATCTTGTACGATTGAATCTCGCGACTCATCCAGATGGACCTTTTTCCGCTCCTGTCACAAATCAATATGTCCGATGGGGAGCTAGTCCACGTGGTGCGCAGACCTTGGCACTGACCGCAAAAGTTAGAGCTTTGCTAGACGGACGTTTCAACGTCAGCTTTGAGGATATTCGAAAGGTATTCCTGCCGGCGATGAGACATCGTGTATTGATGAATTTTGAGGCGCAAGCGGAGGGTGTAGGATCCGATCAAGTTCTATTGGACATTCTGCAGCATGTCCCTGAAAAAGGCGACTGAACCAGACGGTAACGATGGTGGAAATCTGCTATTCCCGACACGACGTCAGGGACAGATGATTATTGATTGTCCGTAACGGTTGTGTATCAGAGTTGCCCGAGGGCGCTTTTACCTCTTTGGGTCAAGATTTGCATCAAGATCCTTCTCTTCAAGCATGGACTTTACACCATTTTTTGGGATGGGACTTTTTGCCAGCCACAGCATTGCATTCAGAACCACTTTACGAAACGATTCGTTCTTCCAGTTGTCATGAAAGTGACCACCGGTGAATCCAAATCCTCGTCCGCCATTCGCGCGCTCTACTGTCCATAGCATTGCCTCTGCCCTTCCCTTCGAGGCCTGAATATGCGGATAGGGTCCTTTTGGGTAAACATAGGGTCCATCTCGGACATCTGCAGAGGGTGCGGCAACCAGAATGGGTACGAATTTCATGCCCTCAACCTGCGTGGATTCATTGCCACTGATGTCTGATACAAAACGCATGTTGAAATACCATTCATCTTTAACCTGAAACGGCTTCACACCGTTCGAGATTGGATGGTCGGGCATGCTGGCGAAAACGGGTTCCCAAATGGGATTGCATGAATGCATATGCTCGTAGTGACCGCCGATCCATTTCTTGAATTCACGGCCAGCTTGATCCGGAACAATCTCCACGCCATAGTGCATGAACCCCAGTCCAACACCCTTATCAGCAAGCGCATCAATGCGCTTTAGCCTCTGACCTTGCTCCTGAACCACCTCGTGCCGGCCACCTCCGTCCATGTAAAAAACAATTGCATCAGCTTCATCAAGGATAGAATCGTCTTTTGGCCACCCATTGAGACAAAAAGTCACTTTGATATCAGTACTCTGCTCAAGACACTTCGTGAGTAGTTGAACACCCGCGTTAAACTCATGCATGCGAGGTGGGTGTGATGGTTTGCCAGCTACCAGTATCAGGTGCTTTGTCTCGGCTTTCGCAATCGAAACAAGAGTGACAAGTATCAGCACGATCTTCGCGGCGAGATGTTTAGACATTGAAGCATCACCTTTAAGCGGGTCCATGGAATAGCAGCAAGAATAACTTTTTTAGAATTGAATCTTAACTTGAGTCGTAATTTTAATTGAAAGTGTTTGCCACGATTAGATGTTGACAACAATTTCCGTGAACAGTTTGAAGGCTTATTCGATGGTGGTTCGTGCGGAGGCAGGATCGAGGCATTAAAAGTGGAGCGAATCTTGTTCAATGTTTGCAGCAGTGTGCTTTCAAGTTTAAGATTTAGCATCAGGCCCGTGTTTTGCCCACCAAAAACGCGAGTCATCAGTGGTCCACGGGAATAGAGATTGAATCGTTTCGATGTGGGTCACAAACTCATCGATGGTTTGAAATCGTTCTTCAGGCGTTTTACACATACTTTTGTTGATTAAATCCGTGAACTCCTGAGGTACCAGCTCCCCTCGCCGGGTCGATACATCGATAGGATTCTGGTTGAGAATCAAGGTAAATAAAGATTCCGGATCAGATTCAAAAAATGGCGAAGCTCCTGTCACTAAGAAGTAGGCAACACAACCTAAAGAATAGATATCGGAGCGTTGGTCCACTTGGTCAAGATGATGGAATCTCTCCGGAGCCATATACATTGGAGTACCAGACCATTTTGTCGTTGGTGAGCTGTAGTAATCAATGCTTGGTGCAATGGGTTTAGATAGTCCATAATCAAATAATACAGCCCAATCTCCAACTGCCTGATCAAGTGAGAGCATAATGTTTTGAGGTTTAATATCTAAATGCAGTAGTCGCTTTTGGTGCGCTTCTGCTACTGCCTCGCAAACCTGACGCAAAATGAAAAGAACTCGCCCAAGGGGTTGGTGGCCGTTTTTTTCAACCACTTCTTGGAGGGTTAAACCGCGAAGAAACTCCATCACACAGTACGATTCGCCATCCTCTGAGCGTCCGTAATCATAGATGGTGACACTGTGTGGATTACTGAGGGATGCGGCTAACCGAGCTTCTCGGTCGAATCGTAATTGATCCTCTTTTCTCTGTGTTCCACCGATCATTACTTTCAAAGCCGTTTCACGACCTAGTTGTCGGTGTTTCGCGCGAAAAACCAGCCCCATACCACCCGCGCCAACTTCTTCGATTACTTCATAGCGGCTCAATGGATGGACTGCTGCTCTTTCTGCTGTGGTTGCACGAGCAAGAAACGCAGCTGCTATGGTCACGGAAAAAAACAACAAGCTCCCGAGTAGCAAGAACCCTCCTTGAACGATTCGTACTGTTGCAAATGCTTCGCTTGCTTGTCGCTCAACAATTACTCCTATTTTGGAGTCACCATTCCACCTCCATGAGCCAACCACCTCAATTCCCGCATAATTTCGATAGGGATCGATCTCACCCTCACTCCGTCCACTGGTGACGCTCTTTGCAGATCTTGTCAGCGGAGATCGATGCCGGAAGATAGTCTTGTGGTTTGATTCGCGAATCAGATTACCAGGATCAGCTACTCGCAGTGACGCAGCGATATTTTCTACTGTCACCTCGAGGCGTTTGGTGGACGCGAGTGTTGCCGCACGTGGACTCTCAGTAAGCATGGTCCCGGTCTCGTCAACGGCGTATGCATCGAGGTTGCCAGCGTTCGAGATATCGAAAAACATTCGACTGAATTCAGTGTGCATTCCAATCCCAGTGACCAGAATCGTGGCGATTACTGAATTTGATTCGTCTCGTACTGCTGAAAGTACACCCATCTCTGGGTTTGGGTCTTTCGTGGTTTGCGATGGCCGAACTTTGATCGGTCCATAGATTACCATTTCACCTTTCTTTGCGCGATCTATGAGAGACTGAATATCGCGTTGTTCACGGATCAGTCCCACACTATCCTCTGAGAAATTGGTTGTCAGAAACTGGTTCTCTGAGTCCCAGATAGCAAATTGAATCTCATCAATGCCTGACAGTCGTTTCAGCTGTCCATTGATTACGGAATTGAGTTTCTTTATCGTGAGTGGATCAGATCCTGAGACATTAGCCGCTTGAATCCATTCCTTAATCGCTGTTTGGATCGCGGGTTCACGTGCCCATGATTCCACCAGGTGAGACTTGTCGGCTAAGAATCGCCTTGCTGCGTGCGATACGCTATCGGATACCCCTCTCATTTCGTCTCGCACCGCTTGCCTCATGGTCTTATTGACCTGGTAATAGGTCATCGATCCAATGAGCATGGTAGGCACTAAAGCGGTGATCCAGAGCCATGCATTATTCCTTCGCCGACTTTTTCGAGTTTGCGTCGCCAGTAGGTAGGAGCTTGCAATTTGCTGTAGAGGATTCTTTACTTCAGATTCCGTATTGCCACGCGAATCACTATGCCTTTCAAGTTCTGAATGTGATTGCTGATGTTTGTTTTGCAACGGTTCTACTGAATGACTCACATCGTGGTTCGGAGTCAGGTACCGAAAGGTTTCGGGATTCGCACCCTCACGCAATGCCCGCTCTGAGTCATGTTCTTTGAGTAAAGAGATCAATTCACTGATAACAGTGGGTGGATGCTCTTGTCCAACTGTGTGCAGAAAAGCATCTCTCTCCTCGAGGCTGAGGTCAGCCGCAGTGAGAAACAACTGCCTCACCTTTTCATATTGATCAGGCCCCATTTCTGACGGCTCGCTCGCTGTTGGGTATTGCAGCGTCGGCTTCTCCAGCGTTCTTGCGAGAGTGTTCCGATGATTCTTTTCTTAATTCGCGTCGTATCCACGCCCTTGCCATCGCCCAGTCCTGCTCAATGGTGCGAAGACCAAGGCTTAATTCTGAGGCGATCTCGACCATGGTTAGGCCGCCAAAAAATCGCAGCTCTACGATTTTTGCTTGCCGGCTATTTAGACTTGCAAGCTGATTCAATAGGTCATCTAGGGCAACAATGTCATCGTCTTGATTCAATCGAAAGGTGAATTCGTCATCCAGCTTTCTTTGCTTCCAATCACCACCACGTTTTAATGATTGGACTTTACGAGCATGATCAACCAGGATCCGACGCATGATTGTCGCTCCCACTGCAAAGAAATGGGTTTTTCCCTGCCAGCTGACTTTTGATTGATCTACCATGCGGACATAAGCTTGGTGGACGAGTGAGGCGGAGCTCAACCTCGCGCGTTTTGGCTCATGTTGTAAGTACTTGGTGGCAAGACGACACAGATCGTCATACATCAATGTGAATAGACGATCGGTGTTTCGTGTTTGATCAGGGTCGACACCTGACAGTATTTTGCCGAATCTTTTCATTGATTGTGTCTGCGGATCAAGTTTGATGCATCAGGCGGTTCGGCGTAATTTTAGCTCTCGATGACTCCGAGCCTATCTGTCTTCATTCGGGCCAGAGGAAAAAACGGGCCAGAAGCCTCGACTATCGTCTTTTGTTTGGAGGAATTAACTCGATTGATTGCATGGCTGCTCCACCCTTCAACCAACCATTTTGCTTCATGTTACAAAAATAGAAAAATTGAAAGTGAAGTTAAAAAAACAAGAAAGTACCTGACTTAGTTAACGGACACTTGCGCGGTTCAACGGAGTATGCCAACTCATGTCTCTTACCGGGCGTATGGCAGTCTCTCTGGTTATTCCTATTCTTGTGCTTCAGTCGATTCGTTCCCAGGCTGTGCTTCCGTCGGCAAATTCTCTTCCGGCGAATTCTCCTCTCGCGCATCTTCCGCCTGACGATTCACAGCGTTGTTTTCCTGATTCTCAGAACCAAGAATTTCGTCCAACGCTTTCTGACTTGGATCATCTGCATCTTGTGTCGTTTTAAATGATTGGTTGAATCGCAAAGGGGTTCCTGAAACGCCTCGTTCTCCCGTCGATGTTGGCAATGGTGCAGCTGATCGACGCGTTGGCTCGTTACCGTCAAAGGGCCAAAATCCTAGGTCCGGTGCCCTTCCCAAAGCCAACAAGATAAGACCCGCGAGAGGTAATGAGGCCAGGCCACCTAGTACCACTCCAATCATGGTGCCAATGCCAGAGGACTTTTGTTTTGTTCGCTCTTGTGTTTTTGGAAAGTCCAATGGGGTTCGTTCGATGGGCTCGTTACCTTGCCAATTGCTGGGAACGATACCATCCATACCATCTGTTGGATTTTCGTTTGCTTGAGTTGGATTTGTAAAGTTGATCTCCGATGAATCGAGTGCCGGTTGTGCACCGAATCCCCCAAAATTAATTGAGCTTGGTAGGTCATTCGTTTCGCTTTGTTGACTCGTTAGAAGAGGAGATTCAGTAATTAAAATGAGTTCGGGTACCAATTCATTTATCACCTCACGCAGCGAAGATTGGTGTGCGCACCAAGGGCACTGCACCATTGCTTCGGGATTTTCGGCTAAGGTGGTTTCTGAAATGCGGTAGGTTTCGCCGCATCTTATACAAGCTGAAGTTGTCATAAAAATAAGTCGTCAATCCGGTGAATGTATTGATTTTGTCAGGCGGATAATGTTCAGTCCTGAGGCATCGAATCGCCATCTTTAAAGTCTGTATAGCGGCTCAAGTTTCTTTCTTAGGTAATCGATAAGGTAATCTGGCGATAGTGTTTGATTGGTCGCTTGATGAACAATCTCTTCGCTTGTCATTGAACGACCGTGGCGGTGAACCTTCTCACGGGTCCAGTCAAGCAATTCGTGAAACTGACCCACGCTGATTTTTTGATCCAGCTGATCGATTGATTGTTCTGCCTTTGCAAACAGCTGAGCAGCGATTAGGTTTCCAATAGTGTAGGTTGGAAAATAACCAAACAGACCCGCACTCCAGTGTACATCTTGTAGCACCCCATCGCTGTCTTGTTCGACAATTACCCCCAAATCCTGCTCGTATCTTTCATTCCACGCCTCTTGCAATTCATTGACGCCAAGTGAACCCTCAATCAATTGTTTTTCCAAATCATATCGGATGATGATATGAAGATTGTAGGTTGCTTCGTCTGCCTCAACGCGAATAAGACTCGGTTTGATCTCATTCGCAGCAAAATAAAGAGCGTCCACGGAAACGGATGCATAGTCAGATGGGAAAAGTGTTTTCAATCTTGCTGCGATCCAATGCCAGAAGGGACGACTGCGTCCGACTTGATTTTCCCACATCCTCGATTGTGACTCGTGTATTCCGAGGGAGGCATAAGAACCTAGGGGAAGCCCGAAAGATTCTGGGTCAAGTCCTTGTTCATACATCCCATGCCCAGCTTCATGCATTGTTCCAAAAAGACCGGTACCCAAATGGTTGGAATCATAACGTGTCAAAATACGACAATCATTTGGACCAAGCGTTGTGCAGAATGGATGTGAAGTTTCATCTAATCTTCCGCGATCGAAACTAAAACCTATCGCTTGTGCTACTTCGCGGCTGAGTTGGCGTTGGGAATGAATTGGCAATGGACGATGAAAGATATCTTTTTGCGGTTGTTGTTTTGAGTCGTGAATTTGCTGAATGAGTTGGACGAGTGGGGTTCGTAATTCTGTAAATAGTTGATCGATCTGGCCCGTCGTTGCATCTGGCTCATACTCATCAATCAGCGATTCATAAGCAGATTTATTCGTGCCATCACTCAAGATGTTACCGACCTCCCGTTTGCAATTGATCATTTCCTTGAGGATCGGCTTGAAATCGTTGTATTGATTTTTGTTTCGTGCTGCATCCCATTGTTGTTGTCCGCGTACTGTCAGTGCCGCTAGGTGCTCAACAAGATCCGTCGATAGTTTTTTGTCCCGCTGCAAGTCACGATGCATTTTTCTGATGCTGACGTTTTGCAATTGTGCTCCGCGGTCGCTTCCAGCTTCCAGTTCAGCATGCAGCTGTTCTAAGTACTCACAGTATCGGGTTTCTGTACGTTTCTGATGCGCCATGCCACGCAAACAGGCAACCTGCTCAGCCCGATACTCGCCCGCTGCGGGAGGCATTCCGGTCCGTTCGTCCCACTCAAGTGCATCAGCCGCAGATTGAAGTAGTGCGGCTTGTTTTGCAGTCTGACAGATGTGTTGATATTTTTCGTTTACCGACATGTGAACATTGATAGAAAGTAAGAACGAGAAGTGATTGATGTGTGACTGGAGGGTGAGTTCCCAGTTCGGTGACTGTAAATCTAACGCAATCTTTAAAAATGCTTTTCACGCCTGGATGCAGCGCATCAAACCCGTTGAGGCGGCTTGCCAGTCACCGATGCGATAGGCTCTTTCAAGCGATTAAGTTGCCTGACTGATCATTGCAGTGTTGTTCCCATTCACGGCGGACTTCGCCTAAACCGAATACGCATAAGTCATACTGTTTACTGAGGCACTGCAGAACCTGTTTCGTCGGTTGCTGCGCTGTTCGATCAATTCGAGATGCCATCGCATACGATCGTTTGCCTTGGCTGGTGTAGTCAAGCAAGCTATCAGGGCAATCTTTGCCACGTGATCTGCGTAAGCTTTCGGGATACATACCAGACCAGAATAATGTGTAATCACCGATCGCTTGATAGAGGCTTCGTTGCTCCGGTCCCCTGCTCTTCTCCGCCTTGTTCAATAATTGAAAAATTTGAACACTTGGGGCACCTTCACAGATTCCGGAGCTTCTCATGATGTCAATTCGAACAAACCGAATTAAGAGGTCGTTCAGATAATTGATAAGCTCAATGTTCGCGATACCCAATGAAGTCTGAAAAACAGATTCATTGATACCTGAGAGGAAACGATCTAGAGCTGTACTCTCGCAAGTAGATTGAAGTTTTTTTCCCATCAGAACCAATCTCCGTGATTCCTAATCTCTAGCAATTGGTGGGTGGATTCGGTGTGCGCCTTTCTGAGCTGCGATTTTTCCGACAACTCAAAGCCTGTGAGACGATTGAATCTTTTCCAGTCCTCATCCGTAGCCTAGGTAAATTTTGGCAAGACTAGTTCTTCTCGAATAGTCAGAAGTGGGGTTTTTCCCGATAGTTTGAACGTTTTCCTGCTAAGAGACCCAAGATTGACCCATCCCCTCACCTGAGAGCGTACATCGCAAACCTTTCTGCTTTCGCCGTGCGATGGGAGACACTTTGATTATGCTGTGATGTATCGAAGTTTCGGTCCTCTTTTCGAGTGAAAACTGTGCGTTTAGTTTTTCTGCTTTTGATTTTTGCGTCTTGTACTTACTCAACGGTTTCCGCGCAATCGATTAATACAGATCCCGTTGTGGGTTTGAGAGATTCGCAAGCGTCCGCTTACGCATTAACCGGTGCCAATATTGTAATACGACCTGGTGAAGTGATTTCCGATGGGATCGTGTTGGTGGAGGACGGTTACTTTGTGGAGGTCGGACGTGATATTGCGATACCATCACGATTTCAGAGGATTCCATGCGACGGAAAATTCCTTTATCCGGCTTTCATCGATGCATGGAGTGAACAATCCGTCGAGTTCCCTCAGTCTTCGTCTGGTTATTGGAACCAAAATATTGTTCCACATCGCAGGGTAATTGATTCAGTCACTGGCGCGGAGCAAGCCGATCAGCTTCGCAAGCAGGGGTTTGCTGCTAGGTTGGTCGCGCCGCAAGGTGGGATCTTAAAAGGGACAAGCCATGTGTATCTGCTTGGCGGTCTCGATCGTACTCATCGAATGTTAAGCCCTTCACGATGGCACCACGCACAACTAACGGTCCCAAGGTATGGTCCACGAGAGTCCTACCCAAATTCCCCAATGGGAGCGACTGCTTTGCTAAGGCAGGCTTTCTATGATGCTAAGTGGTACACCGAGGCAAAGGAGGCGCATGAAACACATCCCGGTGTCGCAGAACCCGAGTTTAACCTGGCCCTGGAAACACTCTCCAATGATAGACAGGGTCATTGGTTCGTATTTGATGCACCCAATGAACGAATGGCGGTCCGCGCTGATGGAATAGCGACTGAATTCTCTCTGAAAATTGCTTTACGAGGGTCAGGTCGCGAGTATCGAGATGTGGAAGCATTGACTTCCATGAATCGCCCTTTTCTTATTCCTGTTGATTTTCCCAGCGCGCCAAATGTCAAGGATGCTCAGGCACAGGAAGGCGTTACGTTGCAGGATTTGCTGCATTGGGATCTTGCACCGACTAATCCCGCAAGGTTGCACGATGCAAAGATTAAGTTCTGCCTGACGACTGATGGTCTGGATAACCCTTCGTCATTTCTGCCTAACGTCCGGCAGGCAATAATCTGTGGCCTCGATGCTGAGGCTGCGCTCGCTGCAATGACAACCGTTCCAGCTGAATTGCTCGGTATTAATGAAGAATTGGGTTCCATCGAGAAAGGAAAGCTGGCTAGCTTTTCGATCATGAACGGTGAGTTCTCAAGTGAAACGACAAAAGTAGAAGAATGCTGGGTAGCGGGTGAACGCTACGAATTTGTGGAGAGCAAAAGCGAACAGGATTCGGCTGACTGGGAGAGTCAATGGGTTGTTAGGTTGCCGGAGGGAAAAAAGAGCCATGAATTGCGAGTGCGATTAGTTTCCGATGAGGGTTCGGTAACGGGTTCGGTGTTCCTCGATTCTGATCAACCCGAAGCAAAACCGCGCACCACTGACAAAACAAAAGCTAGCAGCAAAAAGCGGAAACGCACTCAGGATAAAAAGGTTGATCTCAAAACGATTCAAGTAGAGCGTGATCGAATTAGTGGAACCCTTGAGCTTGAGGAACTCGGTCTGGACGCGGTTCCCGGATTGTCATTGATCACAATCCTGCATGTGCCCTCGATTGGTCAGGTGTCGCCGGACGATGTTACACTTCGAACGCCAGTTCTCAATCTGCGGCTACCAGATGGAGTTTACCATTCCCTACCAATGACGCCTTTTAGTGGTAAGGATGATCAGCCACAGAGAGAAAAAGCTGGAGAGGGTGAGGATGTAGCAACGAGCGACAGCGAGTCCGTCGAGCAAGAAAAACCTGACTTGCTTGAACCAACCGATACGCCAATTTTGAAACCGCTTGGAGCGTACGGACTCTCGGAGCCAGTGAAGCGAAATCCACGAGTCGTTTTTCGCAATGCAACCATCTGGACTTGCGGTGAATCGGGAAATCTTAGCGAGGCCGACTTGCTGATAGAAGACGGTTTGATCGTCGCAATTGGCACAGATCTCTCCGTACCAGCGAACACCTTGGAAATTGATTTATCAGGCAAACATCTCACGCCTGGCTTGATTGATTGTCATTCCCATATGGGTACTGATGGTGGTGTGAATGAGTCAGGCCAAGTGGTGACCTCCGAGGTACGGATCGGGGACTTCATTGATAATAGCGATATCAATATCTATCGACAGTTGGCAGGTGGATTAACCGTATCCAATATCTTGCATGGTTCGGCCAATCCAATCGGTGGACAGAATCAGGTCATCAAATTGCGTTGGGGTGACTCGATGGAAAACCTCAAAATGCAAGAGGCTCCTGCAGGGATCAAGTTTGCTTTGGGAGAAAACGTAAAGAGGAATCAATCTCGTTACCCCAACACTCGAATGGGAGTTGAGCAGATCCTGCGAGATCAATTATTGGCAGCGCGCGAGTACGACGTAAAGTGGCGTCGATGGAACTCTGGGATTCGTGACGGATTACCACCGAGAGTGGATCTCCAATTAAAGGCGCTTGCTGAAGTGCAAAATGGTAAACGATGGATACACTGTCATAGCTACCGACAAGATGAGATCGTTGCAACTTTAAGCGTGCTCGAAGAGTTTGGTATACAGATTGGGACGTTGCAGCACATTCTGGAGGGTTATAAGGTCGCTGATCGTATTAAACAGCATGGAGCAATGGCCTCGGCTTTTTCCGATTGGTGGGCTTACAAGTTCGAAGTGTTTGATGCGATTCCCTATAACGGTGCCATCATGCACAACCAGGGTGTGGTTGTTTCCTTTAACAGTGATGACCGTGAGTTAGCACGTCATTTAAACACGGAGGCAGCAAAGGCGACAAAGTATGGTGCAATACCCGAGTCGGAAGCGCTGAAGTTCGTGACACTCAATCCAGCAAAACAACTTCGGATCGATCATGTTGTTGGGTCTATCGAAATTGGGAAGCAGGCGGATTTAGCCGTCTGGAGTGGTCGTCCTCTTTCAACCTTGTCACGGTGTGAACAGACTTGGGTTGATGGCATCCGGTATTTCGATCTGAATGAAGATCAGCAACTTCGCGAACGTGATCGGATGCTTCGTTCGAGACTGATACAAAAAGCGATGAAGAGTGAGCCTGCCGGCAGGGTTGCGTCTCGAATTGTTCAAGAAGAGGAGCGTTGGGTGCGAAAGGATATCTACTGTGCGGTGCACGGTGGTTTGCGTCATGAAAACGCGAAACAGGAGGACAACCAATGAGAGATTTCAGTCCAGAAAGTTTATCAATGCTAACGTTATTTCGATCCGTCAAATCCATCGCGTGTTTGATCTTTCTCGTTGCGACAGCGGACCTATCTGCCCACGATCAAATCCCTGGGCAGCCACAAACGCGACCGATCGCCATCGTGAATGCAACCATTCATCCGATTGACCAACCCGTTTTGAAACAAGGGATGCTTCTATTTGATGACGGGAAAATTATTGCGGTTGGTAGCAAACTCCAACTGCCGAAGGATGTTATGGAAATCGACGCCGATGGCAAGCACGTCTATCCGGGACTCATTGACTCGCTTACCGATCTTGGACTGCGTGAGATTCGAGCGGTCGAGGAAACTGATGACCGTATGGAGTACGGTCGGGAAAACCCGAATGCTCGAGCGTGGGTTGCTGTGAATCCTGACAGCGAGCTGATTCCTGTGGCTCGCGCCGGTGGAGTATTGGTGGCAATGACAGCACCAAGAGGCTATTGGTTAAGAGGACAATCCGCGGTCATCCAGCTTGATGGATGGACCGTTGAGGAGATGAAGCTTAGTGCTCCTGCAGGACTATTTGTTGATTGGAGTGCCGTTCATTCCACCAACAGTGACAGCAAAAAGCGCCGAGAAGAAAGGGAAAAAAAGCTACGTGAATTCGATCAGCTTTTGACGCAGGCCCGGGCTTACGCACAGGACCAAGAGAAACCTACGATGCGCAGGGAATCAAATGTTCGACTTGAAAGTCTCGTTCCTCTCGTCAAGCGGGAAATGCCGCTAATTGTGGAGGCCGACCGACAGTCTGAAATTGAATCCGCCGTGACCTATGCAGTTTCTCAGGAACTCGATCTTGTGATTTATGGTGGTTATGACGCGGTGCAGTGTGCGCCCCTCCTGAAGCAGCATGGTGTGCCGGTCATTGTTGGTTCCACCTACCGGTTGCCGATGCGTCGCCATGAACCCTATGACCATTCCTACACCCTACCCTCTCGATTGGAGCGGGCGGGTATTCTCTACTCGATTGGCGGTCCTGGAATGGGTGGTCCAGGCGGGTCAGCAAGTGCAAGGAATCTTCCCTATCATGCGGCCGTTGCTTCTGCTTATGGCTTGACGCAATAGCAGGCGATTGAGGCCATCACCCTGTCAGCAGCAAAGATTCTCAAGGTGGATGACAGCATCGGTTCTATTACCAAGGGAAAAGATGCGACTCTGATCATCGCAGATGGCAACATCCTAGAAACCGAAACCAACGTGACGGATGCGTACATCCAAGGCCGAAGAGTTGATTTGGGTAGTCGTCACAAGATGCTCAACGAGAAGTACCTTAAGAAGTATTCACAGCGTTAATGACAGAAGTGTTGAACCTCCTGAAAGTATGCTGCCATTCAAGATGTGGGACTCTTAGCCTTCGGTCAATTTCGTCGCGCGGGTCGCGATAAAAGAAGCAATATGCCGATCCAGCGGCTCGTTCTCATCTTCCCAGTAATCCTCGTAGAAACCGGTGATTACAAAACCGGCGCGGACTTGGCCTCCGATCTGGTCTTCCAGCGAATGCCCAAAGCAGAGAGGCTCACACTCGTTGACCAGTTTTTCTCGTTCCCCATCAGAAAGACTGTGGAGGTCCGAGTAGGGAATGGAATGCCTTACCTTCAGCTGCCCCTTGCTGGATAGGCGATCATCAAAAAGAAAGATGAGTGGGTTACAGAAGCCGCTCAGCAGACTTCCCCCTGCTTTTAAGACCCGAAAGGCTTCCTTCCAAACAGGAATGACCGAGGGGACGAAGGTGTTCGAGCAGGGGTGGATAATCAGGTCAAACGAGCTGTCGGGAAACCGTTCAAGATTAGCCATGTCACCCTGTACGATTTCCATTTCCAGTTTTTCTCGTTCGGCCACGTGCCGATCTTGTTCGAGTTGGTTTTCTGAGTTGTCCAAAACAGTTACTCGGGCGCCGGTCGCCGCCAGGGTAGGTGCCTGTTGCCCACCTCCACTTGCCAGGCAAAGAATCCGAGCGTCACGCAAATCCCCAAACCAATCTCTGGGGACCGGTTTGGATGGAGTGAGGACAATTTGCCAGTCTCCCCTGCGAGCCCTTTGGATCACGTCGGATGAGACGGGTCGTGTCCAGCGGTTGTTGTTTTTTACCAACCCATTCCATGCTTTACGGTTATAGTCCAACAGTTCAGCAGGGGTGCCTCGATTCACGGCGTGACCTCACGTGTTTTTGCCTGTTGGTGCACGACTTAAAAAAAGAATGAAATCTCAGAGCGGTAAGGCATGACCAACAAAATGAGGCTTGAAACTCTCGTTCCAAGCTCCTGCTTAATTCTCGGAGCTGTTTAACGAAGCCATTTTTCCTCCAGTGTCGCCGATCGCGAACTATGAGGATGTTTTTGATTGACCTCGATTGCGGCGCAGTTGCCCACAAGCCGCATCAATTTCGCTACCTTTTCGTTGACGGAACTGGACGTTCACTCCACCTTGCTCAAGGATCTGTCGAAAATCTGCGATCGATCGTTTCGTCGGGGTGACATACGGTAGTCCTTCAACAGGGTTGTACGGAATCACATTGAGAAGCACGTTACGCTTTCGTAACCGTTGAACTAATTCTTTGGCTTCGTCTTCGGAGTCATTGACTCCACCAAGCAGTACATATTCAAAGGTTAATCGCCGCCCACTGGATTCGAAATAACGGTCGGCAGCTTCAAGAACAGCATCAATCCCGATCTTGCGATTTACCGGTACTAACTGACTGCGTAGCGTATCGTTAGGGGCGTGAAGGCTGACTGCTAAATTGTAGGGTATACCGGCATTGCCGAGGCGATCAATCGCCGGTGGTAAACCAACGGTACTGATGGTAATCCTACGAGGGCTAATTCCCAAACCCTTGGGATCTTTGGCAGTCGACAAAGCACCCAAGACGCGATCGAGATTCGCCAAGGGTTCACCCATACCCATCATCACGATGTGGCTTAGACGCTCTTCTTCTGGTAACCGGTCCTGAAGCAGAAGCATCTGCTCCAGGATCTCACCTTTTGTGAGATTGCGGTCTACGCCATCGAGTCCGCTTGCACAAAAAACGCAGCCCATCGCGCAACCGACTTGACTGCTCACACAGATACTACGACGAGTTCCGTCACGGAGTAGAACACATTCCACTTCACCACCATCTGGCAAACGCACAAGTAGTTTATCTGTCCCGTCAGGTGAGGTAATCGTTGCTTCGGATTGAGTTACGTAAATATCAAAATGTTCATCCAGTTGCTCTCGCAGGGATTTAGGGAGGTCACTCATTTCTGAGAATGATCGGACTCTTCTTTGGAAAATCCAATGGAGGATTTGCCCACGACGAAATTTGGCTTGTTCTCTCTCTGTTAGCCACTCACTGAGTTCAGTGGCGGATAGATTAAGCAAATGTTGCTTTGGAGAATCCGACTTCTGGGTCGCATCGGATGACGGTGTGGTGATGGTCGGCAGGTTCAAGAGTCAAAGTGATCAAGTAGAGGAATTGTGATCGGATACGTGATTTTACGCGATCGCCGGCAAAAACTCGGTCAAAACGCGTGGGACGCGAAACGTTAGCATGATTTTCGATTCCGACCTCACCACCTATCGGGGTGAAGAAGCCAGGATTCGGATCCATTTTGCCAAATCAAATGGCAGGGGTGTCGCCAAACTCAACTTCGGTTGAATAGGATAGACTCCTGAGACGGATTCCTTCCTCCAAGTTGAGTTTAACAATGAATAAGACTGAAGTAGAGTCACAATCGTCATTGGACCGATTCGTAACGCTGACCGCTATCCCGGGGAGCAGCGGAAACGAAGCGGATGTGGCCGCTGAGATTGCTCGTCAACTTGTTGCCGCTGGAGTCAGTGAAGACCAGATTACTTATGATGGGGCAGGTGAAAGAACTCGTATCTCAGGAAATTGCGGGAATTTAATTGTCACATTACCGGGAAACGGATCTGGCCCAAGAACCATGCTCTCCGCGCACATGGACACAGTACCGATTTGTGTCGGCAGCCAACCTGTCATAGATGGTGACTGTGTAAGAAGCTCCGTCGATACCGGTTTGGGCGCTGATGATCGGGCAGGTTGTGCGGCGATATTGACAGCGATCGTGGAGAGAATGAAACGAGGCGACGCCAATTATCCACCGGCAGTCATCACGTTCCTGATTCAGGAAGAGGTCGGCCTCGAGGGTGCTCGACATCTTGATGTTGCAAAGGTCGGTACCGTGGATCGAGCTTTTAATTTTGACGGTGGGACCGTCCAAAAGCTTACTATCGGAGCGATCGGAGGAGAACGAATGAAGATTCGTCTCAAAGGTGTTCCAGCACATGCTGGAGTGGCTCCTCAAAAAGGCGCTAGCACCATTGTGATGGCAGCGAAGGCGATCGCCGATTTGGATGCCAATGGTTGGCTCGGTCAGGTTGAGAAAGATGGAAAATTTGGAACAGCCAATGTGGGCGTGCTTCAGGCAGGTGATGCAACCAATGTCATTACGCCCGAGGCTAATTTGGCGGCTGAGGCTAGGAGCCATGATCCAGAAATGCGGACCCAGATTGTGACAGCAATTCGTACCGCATTCGAGAATGCTGCGGCACAGGTGACTAACGATGAGGGGCTTGCTGGATCAGTCGATTTTGAGTCGCATGTGGATTACGAGTCGTTCCGACTTCCTGAAGATCATCCATCGATTCAGACTGCGGCAGAGGCGGTGAAAACCGTAGGCCGAGAGCCGTTTGATGAGATATCCAATGGCGGGCTCGATGCCAATTGGCTCTTCCTTCATGGGATTTCTGCAGTCACGATCGGATGCGGTCAACGTGATATTCATACCGCTGAAGAGACGTTAGATATCGCTGATTATTTGGATGCCTGTTGTATCGCAACCTGGTTGATCACTGATGGAGCGAACTGAGCTCAGATCTATCATGGAAAAAGACGATCAGGAATTGTGTCTTTGTTTTCACGTCTCGAGACGCAAGGTGATTCAGTTCATCCGCGTCAACCGACCTAAGTACGCTAGTCAACTTTCGGAGTGCTACGGAGCCGGTACAGGATGCGGTTGGTGCCGGCCCTATTTACGAAAGTTGCTGGAGCAGAGCGATCCAGAGAGCGCCGAGATTCCAAATGCAAAAGAATATGCTTTGCAGCGCAAGGTTTATCGCCAACAACAAAAAGCGGACACTGACCAATAAGTCCTGATCGAGATCACCAAGCCAGAGACTCAGGGAAGTACCGGTTGATCAGTGATTCATAATAAGGTCGAAGTTCTGCAACATTGGGTCGCTGGTCGCTTTTCGAGTATAGGTCGTATTCATTGAAGCGACACACCCATTCAAAGCATTGCTCATCTTGGCTGTTGAAAAAGTATCGATATTCCTTCTCACGATGCGCTGCATAAAACGAGTGATATCGAATCATGTAAAGAGCTTCCAAGGGAAGGTAATCTCTTACCACATGATAGAGATATTCATCGTGGCCCCAGGACATGATGATTTGATCGAGACCAATCCTTTCATGATACCTTCCCAAGCGGTCTGAATAGATGGGGTGATTCCAATCGGGATTATCACGAAAGAAATCGTAATATACGATCCCTTTGGCATACTGACATCCAACTGGAAAAGTGTCTCCAACAACAGCCCATTGTGGTTCGCCCATGAGGCACAGGATTTTGCCAAGGTCGTGAATCAGACCTGTAAGAATGAACCAATCTGGGTGACCATCAGCACGAATCGCTTCGGCAGTTTGCAGTAGATGTTCAATCTGTGTGAGTTCGGTGTCCGGATCGCTATCATCGACAAGGGTGTTGAGAAATTCCATCGCTTCCCAAATGCCCATCCGCTTATTATTAAGACCAAGATACTGGTCTCTCTTACTCTGAACGAATTCAAAGGTCTGGCAAGTGTGATTCAAACGATAGAATTCTTTGACGGATGATCGCGCCTCTGCTGCATAGTCACGAAAGGCTTCACGGGGTTTATCGGAACCTTGATGAGCAACGGTATCTGGGTACCGTTGCTTTAGATCATCTTCCCAGTCATCGATGTGTGCAAGCGGCTCGTTGCCGTTGTTAGTCGATAAAGGATTGTTATGACGGTTCATCTTGTCAGTGGGATTATGGAGTCAGGCTCCCACCACCTCCGCTGCTTTGTAGATCACTTCTGATTTTTTGAATCCCATTCGTTCATACAGTCGTATTGCTGCTGTATTGTCTGTCGTGACTTCAAGGTGCATGCGTGTCAGTCCGATCGCTTGAAAACCACGAGCAGCGTGTTGGAGAAGAATCGATCCGAGGCCGCGTCCACGATGTAACGGTGAGATACCAAGATTTTGAATGGCTCCCCATCCATCCACTTCAAGCCCTTGTACTGTGCCGATCGCAAATGACTGATGATCCGAGGGATCGCGATAACGGCAAAGCCAGGTCGCTTCTGGGACAAAATTTGAACGAGATGAAATTTCTCGCATCAATCGTAGGCATCCATCTCGCCGCCCCAGGCAAGGAAAAACATTCACATCCATTTCGTTGCGGAAGCTCTCATACTTTGCGGAGGCATGCTCACCGAGCAGCTCTGGCGAGAATGGCAGCAACTCAAATCCTGCCGGTAGTCTCGCATCGGAAAACTCCGACTGACCTAAGTCGAATTCCATCCGGAATCGTTTGAAGTAGGTGAGTCCCAAGGTTTTGACCTCTGGCGCGTAGAAAGGGGTCACGGATGGATGGTAGATGTTATTTTCTGAGAGTGGTAATTCGTGCCCTTGCAAGGCTCAGCATTCAAAACGGTCTCAAGAGTCGTTTACATCGACTTTGTAGGACCTACTTAAGTGTAGCATGCAGCTTTTCTTGCGACTGAAAAACTCCAAGAAAGAGTCTCACACACCGTTTCGTGTGGCCGTTTTGTAATCTGGCCCTCTCTGATTAGAGATCATTTTTTCCTTGGGTCTGGTTGCGATGCATGGGTAAAGAGAAACGCAAACACCATTTGTAACGATTAAAGTTCTCACGAAACGCGTCTGGCCCACGAAAACTACCCGTGGACAAGTCAGCGAAGGCTATTAGAATTTCTACATCGCATCCGTAGCTCAACTGGATAGAGCATCGGTCTTCGGAACCGAGGGTTGGGGGTTCGAATCCCTCCGG
>CAXQOB010000046.1:0-13308 GCA_964225475.1 Candidatus Nitrosopumilus sp.
TACCGAGCTAGGAGTGGAAATCGCTCCGTCATGGATAGGGTGAAATACGTTGCTCGCTATCGTTTTCCTGCTAGGACGTTTCTCCGCATGTATTCAGAACGTCCCCTTACACCATGAAAAAAGGCAGTAGTCCCTTGAAGAAAGTTTGCCTGCGGTACGGCAGGGCGACGATTCCGGTTGCTATCCCAGAGTGGGTCGAGGCGCGCGTTATTCGGAAACCTACTACCTCTGCAATTGAGCGGCCTCAGGACGCGGTGGTTAATTGCTTCGAGGAGCCGGTTGGATGCCCGTCTCTTCGAGAGCTTGCATCGGGGTCAGAATCTGTATGCATCGCGATCTGTGACATCACCCGGCCGGTTCCCAATTACCTCTTCCTGCGTCCTATGCTTGAGATCCTTCTGGACGCCGGTATACACGCTGAGAAAATCACAATTCTTGTCGCAACCGGTTTACACAGGCCTAACGTCGGCGAGGAGTTAGAGGAGCTCATTGGGGACCCGTGGGTTCTTGAAAAGATCAGAATCGTGAACCACAACGCGAAAGATGATGCGTGCAACAAGCTCATTGGATACACGGAGAGACGCAGAACGCCCGTAAGACTCAATCAAACCTTCATCGATGCGGATCTACGAATCGTAACGGGACTTGTGGAACCACATTTCATGGCGGGTTATTCCGGCGGCCGAAAAGTGATCGCACCTGGACTTGCACACAGTGAGACCATCCGGACGTTTCATAGCGGACGTTTTATGGCAGATCCGGCAGCGAGTAACTGTAATTTTGTCAACAACCCTCTGCATGAGGAGCAATTGGAGATTGTACGAATGCTCGGGTCTGTGTACGCCGTCAACACCGTGATTGATGAGGGCAGGAACTTGCAACGAATAAATTTTGGCGAGGTTACGCTAAGTCATGCCGCAATGGTTGAGCTGACCAGATCGGACTGCGAGGTATTTTTAAACCGACGTTATCGCACCGTGATTACCAGTGCGGCGGGTTACCCACTGGATCAAACCTATTATCAGACAATCAAGGGAATGGTCGGTGCTCTGGGAATTCTAGAGGAGGGCGGTGATCTGATCATTGTGTCTGCTTGCAATAAGGGTTTTGGGTCCGAGGAGTTTAGGAACTCACAGAAGCGGTTTGTTGAGATGGGCAGAGATGCCTTCCTGAATAACCTGATCGAGAAACCCTTGGCCGACATTGATGAATGGCAGTCGCAAAAGCAGGCAGATTCAACTGGTCATGTTAATGTGATTCTTTACACTGACGGCCTGTCGGAAGAGGAACAATTCCTTACTGGTGTCAACTGTGTTGGCAATCTGCAAGATGCGGTAAACGCCAGCATCGCAAGGTCATCAACACCCTCCATTGCGGTTATCCCGGAGGGCCCCTACGTGATTCCTTTTTATCGCAATTAAAGAACATGCGATTTTGTGGCATCGGCAAATAGACGACTGGCTCAATCGCTGCTAGAGTTCGAGTTGATTTGAACCTTGATTGAACCAAGCATGCGAGTGAGTTGCTTCTCTTTCTCCGTAACATGAAGAATGTTATCGAGGACGATGGCACGTTTCTCCGAAGCGGGATGTAAAATCAAACGCCCCGCTCCCAGTAACATGTATTCAAAAACATCGTTGATCTCTTTATCCACTCTTAGGTTCGGAGCGGGATAACGTTTGAGGTCGCTAAGAAATCCGTGATGATGCAGGAGCTCGTTATTGGAAAGCTCCCAATAATCAAACCTGACTTTGAAGAAGATCGCCGCGTACAACAGCATCATTCCCGCTGTAATGCAGATAAAAAAGGATGCATTCGCCACCGGACGCACGGAGGAAATCACGCTTGCTAATGCTGGCAGCAACGTCGGCTTTGCAATAATAAGGATCCATGAACCAAGCACCAGAGAAACACAAATAGCAATCAGGGTCAGTGAGGTAGCGCGAGGAAAATCGAAGACAAGGATAAACGTATTGATCATCAGCACCACGAAGAATAGTCCAGTGATCACGACGGCGAGTGTATGCTCGCCCGGGTCCACCGCTGAGTAGCCGCCAAGCTGAAGTACGATCGCTGCGACTGCCGAAACGATGAGAGTTGGATACATGAAGATGAATTTCGGGTAGGGAACTAAAAGCACTCGTTTTGGGAGTTTTTCCTGTTCCGAATTCGAGGAACCGACCGTGGTGTTGTTGGGCGTGACTGCTGATTCACTTTCAGCGTTTGGGGTGGTTTCATCTGACATGGTGGTCCTCGTTCGATGATGGGGGCGAATCAATGGGTCCGCACCACTGGGTTTTAGGCTTTTGGGACCCCTCCCACCACTGCCCGTGGTGGCGGTTTCAGGAAAGGTCGATGTTCAATCTACCTGAGCGTTCTATGGCTCGAATGGAAAACAACTACGGCCGGCCGTCACTATCATGGCAGTATCACGGTACGAATATCAAGCGAATCGAGGGGATCCACACTCATTAGTTCGAGAAAAAAGAAAGCCACTCGCAGTGACTTCGCAGGCATGAGGTTATTCTTGAGAGGATTGCTGGTCTTTCGCAGCCTACTCGTCAGCAGCCGGTTCAAGATCCATCGCACGTCGACATCGCAGTAGTGACATTACTGCAAAGGACGTCCCGTAGGGCTGATGGTAATCATAGAGAGGGTAATCCCACCACGACCCATCCTTCTCCTGCAGGTCTATCAATATCTCGGCAAGCATTGTCTGGTAGGGGAGTTGTTGATCCTTCGGTAGCGCATCGATGCAGAGGCCAGCGTAGTAGTGCCCAAAATAATAAAAGTATCCAGCAACCTGCATCCACGACTCATGAGGGACCGGACGTTTACGTCCAATATCCAGCCAGCCATTCCTCGCGTATAGCCGGTAAAGCCAGTTCTTGATGACATTGTCCGTGATGGTGGGGTCGTCCCACATGCGTAACGCAATGTTACAACACTGGGAACGCCCGAGGCTGCCACCAGGGCGATTGATGCCTCGCATCGGACTGTACTGTAGGTACTCCCCATAGAGGTAGCTAAAATCCGGTTTCTTCTGACGGTTCAAGGCGGCAATAGCGCGATCTGTCATCCTCTTCGGCGGATCAAGTCCGATTTCCCGTGCCTCATGCAGAGCGATCAGGATTGCTCCATTGACGAAGCTTATGGAACTGGAGGTAGGTTGATTGGCTTGATAGCGGAAGTCGTAATACCCCCACCCGCCGTCTACCGACTCATAACGCTGAAGCTTTGCAAACTGATCCTTGATTAGCTTGTTAATCCGTTCCTGCCGAACCGCATCATCGGGCAGGCGTTCGTGCATGCGTACCAAAGCCTGAATGGCGTAGCCGTGTCCCCATACGTTGTAGATTGCATCACCCGATGCTCGTTTAAGATACTCGATGTGCTCAAAGAGCCATTTTTCCCCATTTTCGATTGCAAGTATCGTTGAGGGCTGGTCGGAACCGGACTCGATTAATGATGAAATGCAAAGGGCCGTGGTCGCTGCTCGGAAAGCGTGGTGCGCACCGGGAACTGGGGCATAGATATTGAGGCTCTTCGTGCGGGTAGGTGATCCCCAGGAACCATTGGGGTTCTGTTTAGCGATAAGATATTGCACTCCGTTCTGGATCGCCGCATGCAGACGGTCCTCGTCCAAAGGCTTGAGGTCCGGGAGCGTTGGGGGTTTTGTGAAATCAGTCGGGTCCTGAAGGATGCTTGACTGTTTCGTCGGTTCACCCGATTTCGTCTCCTCTGCACTGCAAGACGGCGCGTATTGGCTCTTCATGGCTAGTGCGAGAAGCAGTAACCAAACGCAGTATCTTGGTTTGAATTCGATCACTTCCCTTCCCCTTCCTCATTGTTCTCAGGCTGGACGCTACGCTTCTGCAAATCTGCCGCTTGCTTTGGGGAATCACTTTGCTGGATCGATACCGCTTTTTTAAGTTGCACGGGCAATCGTTTACGCAGGACTGGCTTGGCAGCGACTTTTGCCGATGGCTCGAAGGTGATCTCGCTCGACATCATTGGCCGAATCTTATCCGTCTGGCCTTCGTCCTCAATCGTTAGAACGCAATCGTATTGGTTTGACGCAAAGGGAAACTGTGCGAGCTTCTTAACAGTGACTTTGGCCGAGATTTTCGGCAACGCGGTGAAGGTGGCGGTTCCTTGGTCACCTACCTTGATACGGTTGATTAACGCCTCAGGTACGGCGACTCGAATTTGGGTTTCAGAGGGATCAACAATTGTAAGGAGTACTTGGGCATGGGTAACGGTGTCACCCTCCTCAAAAGTCGGAGGTTTGTCGGGGAATTTCCCCCGCTGCAATTCACCCATAATGGCATAGCCATTTTGTGTCGCTTTGATATCAAGTGCCGCCCGCTGTTCGAGAAGTTCTTCAAAATCCTTACGCTGCTTTTCGAGCTGTTCTTCTTTTTTGTCGAGTTCAATCTGTCGCGTCGCTTCTTCTGATTCGAAGTCGCTTAATGCCTTTTTGTACGCAAGTTCTGCGCGGTCAAGCGTATCTTTCTGAGTTTCCACATTTCTCGGGATCTGCTGTTCCAGCGTTCGTTGGGCGTTGGTTTTTGCCGATTGGTGCCTGAACTCTGCTGACTCTACAGCTTGCTTTGCACGCTTTAATACGATTTCTTCGGATTCCTCCGTGAGGTCATCCTCCTTGTACATCTGCTCAAGTTGCTTCAGTTCTTCTTTCGCATTCATCAGCGAAGCAAGGGAGGTTTTGAGACTGAACTTTGCTGATTCGATGGAACGATCACGATCGACATCCATAAAGTTTTTGTACGTCTCTTTCGCAACAGCCCATGTTCGTTCTGCTGCGCGTAGGTCAAGTCCATGCTCCGCTTTAGCCTGTTCGTTGGCAAAGACGGCGGTTTCGAAGCTAATCTCTGCGAGCCGAAGATCTCGCTCGGCCTGTCGAATATTACGATCAATGGCCTCTGGATCAATTCTCACAAGGACATCACCGGCAGACACTTTGGTACCGTGTGCAGCGATCGCCTTTAGCTTAAGGGGAGATAAATCCTTGAGTTCAACAGAGACAACTTGCTGGTTCAGGGCTTCGACGGTCCCCGTCAGCTTGTAGGAATCGGGCGACTCTTTTTCTTTCGATTCATCCTGAGCGTTAGCAATACGGTTTTCGGGACTTAGCAAGGAGAATAAAAGACAATTGATTAAACCGAGCATCAACAGTCGGCTAGGGTACGTGAACGATTTTGATCCCATGTTGCTTCCAGTTAGAAAAGGCAGGCCTCGAATATTTTTTACGCGTCATGCCAACGAGTGGGCCTGTGCGTTGGTAGAAGTTTAGCGTTCTTGGACGGCGTTTGCATTCCCCGATTGCTGCATGTCATGGTAGTTATGCACGCCACGGGTGGGCGCCCCCACCACGCTAGTTAAAAAAACGGGGGGGGAATGGTGGTCGTGACGGATCGAACCATTCGTTATGTTTGGTGCAGTACCAGAGTATTTTTTGTGTCTATTATCTTGCTGACATTACGCCAGATTCACACGGCAATAGGTTTATCAACTGGAAGGGGAGGATGATGGGTAAATTGCGCCCTTCGGTTTGTATCGACGCTATTTTGGAGAATGTGCCAGACCCAGAGGCATTGGCGTTAGTCAATGAAACGGGCATTGGTGCGTTCGAGTTTTGGGGCTGGTGGGACCGAGACCTTCAGGCTCTTATGGCGGCTAAAAAGGGATATCAGCTCGATTTAGCTGCCTGCTGTACGCACTTCGTCAGTTTGGTTGATCCGAACTGTCGCGAGCAGTATTTAGAGGGGTTAGGGCAGTCAATTGAAGCAGCTCAGCTTTTAGGCTGCAAAACGTTGATCTCTCAGGTCGGAGACGCGATTGAGGGACGGTCACGAGAGTCGCAGTACTTGAGTCTGGTTGACGGACTCAGGGATGCCGCCGAGTTACTTGAGAAATCAGGGGTGACCCTGGTGATCGAACCGCTTAACTTACTCGTTAATCATCCCGGCTATTTTTTGGTGGGGAGTCGCGAAGCATTCGAGGTTGTGGATGCTGTTGGCTCCGACCACGTGAAGGTGGTTTTTGACATCTACCATCAACAGGTTAGTGAGGGAAACGTGATCCACAACATGGTTTCCAACATCGACAAAATTGGACATTTCCATGCGGCGGGAAATCCAGGACGTAATGAGCTAACCCGTGGTGAGTTGAATTATCAACAAATCTTTGATGCGATCCAAAGCACCGACTATGAGGGGTTTGTTGGACTTGAATACTGGCCAATTGGAGATCCACGTGCTGGGTTAGAGGAAGTGGCTCGCTGGTTTGAGTGAGTTTGAAACGAGAATTTACGAACAACGGTATTATTGGAGCTCTACCTGTGAATCAACGCATCAGTAACCTGCTCGACGCAATCCACGCCGAGAAAATCGATGCTCTACTCGTAACCGATGAGATAAACGTTCGGTACCTGACTGGATTCACTGGCGATAGTACCTACTTGATTGTCTCGGATTCCCTCACGATGCTGCTCAGTGACGGACGGTATGAGAGTCAAATTGCAACTCAGTGCCCTGACATCGACGCGAGGATCCGATCACCGAGCGACCTGTTACCAACTTTGACCCGCGACACCCTACGGGGACTAAACGGTGACGGTACAAGCAAGCCGCGCGTCGGCATCGAGTCGCAAGATTTATCCCTTGCAACGTTTCGGAATCTCAAAGCGGGGCTCAACGAAGTTGAATTTGTTGAAACCGTCGGCGTGGTCGAAGGTTTACGGATGATCAAGGATGAGTCGGAGATTCAAACCACGCGTCGTGCAGTGCAAATCGCTCAACAGGCGTTCAAGGACGTGATCCCGACCATCACCCCAGACTGGACAGAACTGAATTTGGTGTACGCTCTGGAGTCGAAAATGAGGTCCTTGGGGGCCGAAGGCTGTAGTTTTGATCCCATTGTTGGTGCTGGTCGCGGGGCGGCGTTGCCACACTATCAGCCCACAAACCAACTAATTGGGGGGGCGAAATGCCTACTGATTGACTGGGGGGCTCTTTTCAAGGGGTATTCGAGTGATCTGACCAGAACGTTGCGGTTGGAAGCCTCCACGGAATCGTTTGAGGTGGCCCATCAGGTAGTACTGGAGGCCCAAATGGCGGCGATTGATGCGATCGCACCGGGCGTTTCGACTCGAGAGGTGGACGCGGCAGCAAGAGGGGTATTACGGGCTGCAGGGATGGAAGACGCTTTCAAGCATGGACTTGGCCACGGGGTTGGTCTACAGATCCATGAGGCACCTCGAATGTCTGCCGTAGGCGATGACCCTCTACGGAGCGGTATGATTGTCACGGTTGAGCCCGGTGTTTACTTCGACGGGGACTTTGGGATTCGTATCGAAGATGACGTGCTTGTGACGGATTCCGGTCATGAAGTTCTAAGTGATCTGCCCAAGGGCCTCGATGATCACCGGCTTTTCCTGTAAAACTGGGGGATTAGGTAACAACGGAATCATTGTACCGCGAACCAATCCCCGTCGGGGCCTGACTCAATGTTGAATACCGGCATTGAAGTCCCTCCCCCTAAATTGCTATCTTCTGACGCGATTGGGGATTCTTTCGTGAATCAACCGATTGAGACCGGTAGTTCAAAGGTTTCTATCACTTCCATACATATGACGGCGAGTCAGGAATGAGCAAAGGCGCGAAGCCCAAGGATGTGTTTGATGTCGATCGCATCCGGCAGATCATTGAATTGATGGAGCAGCACGAGCTGGTAGAGGTTGATCTTCAGGAAGGTGAAGAGAAAATCAAGCTGAAGCGTGGCGGTGCGGTGCCGATGGTTGCAGCACCCGTGGCGGCGGCTGCACCAGCGCCAGTTGCAGCTGCTCCTGGACCAGCGGTGGATAATACGGCTGGCACTACGACGATTAATGCCCCGATGGTTGGGACTTTCTACGCGAAAGCGAATCCCGAATCACCGGCATTCGTCAAGGTGGGTGACAGGGTTTCGGCGGATACCATCGTTTGCATCGTTGAGGCGATGAAAGTTTTCAACGAGATACCGGCGGAATGTAGCGGCACGATTGTCGAGGTCTTGGTTAGTGATCAGCAAGCCGTTGATTTCGGCAAGCCGATGTTCCGTATCCAACCTGACTGATGATGAACTGAATCCTCTTCCCTCTGTGTCAAAATTTGATGCTTTTCCCACATGGAGCACCAGCCCTTTGGTGTTCTCCCGCTGGATTAGCGAGGAGAGAGTTTTCCTGACGAGCCGTAATGGATGCACTCGCAAGTGGACTGGTCGGTGGCAAAATGCCACCGATGTAAAGTCAGATAAGAGATTGCTGTCTAACAGCCTGTTTTTCGGACGTAGCAGCGAGGTGAATGACCTCAGAATGCAGCGCAGGAAGCGGATTTGCATTGAATGGAAGCTTCCGCGGCGAGGTTTTACCGAGGTCGCGATCCATGTCCGATTCCGGAACAACGTTTTAAATCCCATTGTTTAAATTGTGAAGTTCAGTGTTTAAGAAAATCTTGATCGCGAATCGCGGCGAAATTGCCTTAAGAGTTATCCGAGCCTGTCGCGAACTCGGAATTCAGTCCGTCGCAGTTTACAGTGAGGCAGATGCGGATTCGATGCATGTCGCCCTCGCCGACGAAGCCTACTGTGTAGGATCTGCACGCAGTGCAGACAGCTACCTGAAGATTGATCAGATTATTGCTGCTGCTGAGGTAGCTGATGTTGACGCCATTCACCCGGGATACGGTTTCCTCGCTGAGAACGCTCATTTTAACGAAATCTGTCGTGCGAGCGGATTCGAGTTTATTGGTCCCAGCCCACAGGCGATGGAAAAACTAGGGGATAAGAACACCGCACGGTCGATGGCGATCGCATCGGACGTTCCCGTGGTTCCCGGCAGTGATGGGCTTATAGAATCGGACGATGTTGCCACCGAAGTGGCTGCTCAGATCGGCTACCCAGTGCTTATCAAGGCCACGGCCGGTGGGGGAGGAAAAGGAATGCGAGTTGCTCCTGACGAAGCAACACTTCTCACTGCCCTTTCGCAAGCCAGAACCGAAGCCGAGGCAGCTTTTGGCAACGGTGGTGTGTACCTTGAGAAATATGTTGGAAACCCGCGACACATTGAGGTTCAGGTCATTGCGGATCACCACGGAAATGTCTGTCACCTGTTTGAACGCGATTGCAGTGTTCAGCGGAGACATCAGAAATTAATTGAGGAGGCTCCCAGCCCCAATCTACCGGAGGAGCGGCGAGCGGCAATTTGCGATGCTGCCGTTCGGATGATCCGGGGGGCGGATTACACCAACGCAGGAACCGTAGAGTTTATCGTTGATGAGAACAACGACTTCTACTTTATTGAGGTGAATGCCAGAATTCAGGTCGAACATCCGGTTTCGGAGATGGTGAGCGGGGTCGATCTAATCAAGTCGCAGATCCTCGTCGCGTCCGGAGATCCTTTACCGTTCAAGCAAGAGGACCTGCAGTGCACGGGACACGCAATCGAGTGTCGAATTAATGCAGAGGATCCTGAAAAAGGCTTCCGGCCAAACCCTGGCAAGATTGAGAAATTCTTTGCACCGGGAGGCATTGGGGTTCGCTTTGATTCGCATGTTTACGGCGGATATAGCGTTCCACCCTATTACGACTCCATGATCGCTAAGTTGATCGTGCACTGTCCAACTCGTGAAGAAGCAATCGCTACCATGCGACGCGCGTTGAAAGAGATGCAAGTGGATGGCATTAAGACAACCGCCGGGTTCCACGACATCGTTCTCCAGCATGATGACTTCGTCAAAGGGGAACATGACACAAAATGGGTCGAACGCGAATTAATGGATTGAGGAACAGCCTCTGCGAGGTATTCCTAAACTTTGGCGGGCGCACTATGTCCTTACGGTCGTCTTGCACTTTCGGAGATTTCGCTTGATCCAAATGGAACCCTTCGCACTGATTCTGATGATGGCACCGCTGTTGCTACACATGGTGGTAATCTCGGTTATCAGACTTTCTGGACGTTACCATGTGACGACAAATGGACGGGATTTGGCGTCTCTTGCGTTTGCAGTCTCGGGGATGATCGCTGTGGGCCCCGCGGAGCTTTTTTTTCCGATGTCTGCGGCCGCTGTCTTTGGTCCCTATGTCTGGGGAGCGTTAGCACTTTTCTACTGGCTTTGCGTGAGCCTAATGGTCTTAGGTCTACCGCAGCGATTGGTGGTATACGGTGGGAATCCGCGAGAACTTTTCCACGCATTGCAAGAGGCATCAAGATCGATTGATGAGACTGCCGAAGCGAATGAGGAGTCGTATCAGATTTTCCTTCCGCAAACGAAGATCCATCTTAAGTTGCATGCCATGGGCACACCAGATCATGCCTCAATAAGCGCGTTCGAAAGCAATCTCTCGCCGTTGTTTTGGCACCAGTTGAAATTGGCGATGAAGAGTCAACTTCGCCACAGAGTCGTTTCGCGGCGGAGAGGGTTCATCTTATTGATCCCAACCCTGTTACTCACTGCGTTCCTCTGCAGCGAGATTATCAGCTCCTCAGACGAACTGCTCAACGGTTTCTATGCTTGGTTTTGGCGTTAGCGCCGGATAGAAAGTTTTGCCGTGAGGTTTTTCCTCGAGGTCGCTAGGGTGCAACGAGATCGAGTATTTGCCTCATTTGGGACACGGCCTCTCGCATTCCTACCATGACTGCCCGAGAAACGATTGAATGGCCAATATTCAACTCTGCCATGTTTTCAATTCGAGCCACGGGGCGAACATTGTGGTAGGTCAGTCCGTGACCTGCGTGTAATCGAAGCTGGCATTCGGTGGCAACCTTTCCCGATTCTTCCAAGCGTCCTAATTCGCCGAGTTGAGCTCGCCCTTTTGCGAGAGCATAGGGCCCGGTATGCAACTCCACCGCATCCACCTTCAATTCAGCCGACGCTTCAACTTGCCGAGGATCAGGGTCGATGAACAAGCTGACGAGGATCCCCTCCGACTTTAGTGTGGCAATGGCGTCACGCAGGCGGCCCTGATCACTGAGGACATTTAATCCGCCTTCGGTAGTGACCTCCTCGCGACTCTCCGGAACAAGTAAAGCCCAGTCGGGTTTGACGTTGCAGGCGATTCGGACGACATCCTCTGAACACGCAATCTCCAGATTCGTCTTCACCGTAACCGTCTGTTTCAAAACATGCACATCCCGGTCTTGGATATGCCTGCGATCCTCACGAAGATGAAAGGTGATCCCATCCGCGCCGCCCTGCTCAGCGAGGGCTGCTGCGATGACGGGATCTGGCTCATAGGTCCTTCTCGCTTGCCGTACCGTCGCTACGTGGTCAATGTTTACGCCTAATTCGATCATTGTTCGGATGCGGCTTTTTGGTGGTTAAGATGCCTTCGGGGAGTCATTCGGACAACGCCTATCGCGGGAATGCCGTTGTACCAGATTAATCATCTGGATTGCCGATGGAGTCGTGGTCCGGTTGACTCGGCATCCCGTGTAGGGATGGTCGTTATCGCTATTTTTTTCCGGATGCCGAGTCAATCTCAACTCGTTCACCATTGTCGTCACGGCAATCCATTTCTAGGTGTTCTGGGTAGAGAGCTTCGCTACCCAGAATCTGGACGGTCATATTTCCCGCATCCTCCATTTCCATCACCTCGCGACGCTTTTTGTTGTTGAGGTGTGCGGCGACCTGATCGTTTACTCGAATGGTTACACGTTTAATCTGTCCATTGGTAACCGCGAGCGCGAGCGTTCGAATCACCTCAATGGACATGCTTTCCGAGGTTTTGACCAATGCACGTCCGCCGCAACAAGGACAATCGTTGTAAATGCTGCGTTTTAGACTGGGCCGTATTCGCTGCCGAGTCATTTCGATTAAGCCAAACGGGCTGGTTCGGAGAATTTTCGTTCGAGCACGATCTCCGGACATCGCGTCACGCAAACAGCGCTCCACTTTCCGTCGATGGCTTTCCTTTCGCATGTCAATGAAGTCATTGACGATGACACCACCCAAATCGCGCAGGCGTAGCTGCCGGGCTATCTCTTTGGCAGCTGCCATGTTAAGCCGAAATGCATTTTCTTCGGCCGAATCGTTCCCACGGAAATTCCCACTGTTTACATCGATGGCAACTAACGCCTCAGTAGGGTCGATCACGATCGAACCACCATCCTTTAAGTGAACCTGCCGCTGGTTGATTTTGATAATCTCTCGTTCAAGTTTATATTTGTGATAGAGAGGCTCAATTTCATCGTAGAGCTTAAGGCGATCAACCACCCGCGGCATCACCATTTTCAGGAAATCCCTTGCCTTTTCGTACGACTCCTTTTCATCAATTAATATTCGATCGATGTCATCGGAAAAGATATCGCGAATGGTTCGTATGATCAGATCACTTTCTTCGTAAATCACACCCGGCTGATTGCTGCTCTTTACCCTACGGACAATCGCTTTCCAAAGCCGAAGAAGGTACTCCATGTCTCGCTGAAGCTCCTTTTCCGTTCTTCCGGCACCGGCGGTACGCACGATGAATCCGACTCCCTTGGGTGGATTGATGGACAAGAGGCAACGCTTCAAGCGTTTGCGATCATCCTCATCTTCAATCTTTCGGCTAACGCCAATCCGTGACAGGGATGGCATTAAGACAAGATAACGCCCTGGGATCGAAAGATAAGTGCTAAGGGTTGGGCCCTTGGTGCCAATTCCTTCCTTAATGACTTGAACGAGGACTTCATCACCCCGCTTAAAAATTTCCTGAATGGGTGGTTTGACGCGTGGACGGCCACCCTTGTAGGCGTGTTTGCTGCCGCGGCCCGATTCTCGCGCTCGTTTGGCCGCCGCCTCCGCCATCTCGTCGGATTCACGCATAATTTCCTCAGGGTCATAGCCACCCTGTCGGAAATACTGGGGCTCGACGTCACTAATGTGCAGGAACCCGTTTCTCCCAACGCCGAAATCAACAAACGCAGCCTGGATACTGGGCTCCAGATTAACGATCTTGCCGCGATAAATGTTTCCGGCGAACGCTTCCACGCTCTTCCGTTCCATGTAAAGCTCTTCGAGTTGTCCGTCTTCAAGGACAGCAATTCGGCATTCTTCGGGCTGAAGAACATTGATTAGCATTTCTTTTTTCATTGTTGCATCCCTTTCGGATGTAGGGTCGGCTGAATACTGGGCAGGTAAACCCGTGCATGGACGCCGACGGTGATATGGATTGTTGTTGGCAAGGATGTAATTCCAGCTGTGCATGATGGTGTCTTGCAGCAGTGCATTACCTCTACTCCTCGCTGTTTGTGTATTCGTTCGTTGGGGC
>CAXQOB010000047.1:0-27531 GCA_964225475.1 Candidatus Nitrosopumilus sp.
ATTCTGCCTACTCAAAGGGAGGTGTGATCGTTTCAATGTGAAACGACCGTAAGGAAAACAATTGATTCGTTAGGTGGATGCCTCAGTGCCCTTCGCACTTGCACCCTGATTTTTTGAGGAGTACTTCAGTTGCCGCATCAAGGTTGCAAGCGTTGCCCTCATCGGTGTCGATATGAACTTCGAGTTTTGCTGCTGAGTCTTCGCGAACGAGTACATCCTCGAAGGTGACACTACAGCTTGGGCTTGCAATGCGTAGCTGCATCATGTCTCCGTTCTTCACGCCGTAATGAGCCGCGTCAGCATCATTCATGTGCACATGTCGAGCCGCACGAATAACACCCTGGTTGAGTTGGACCGTTCCTGCAGGACCTACGAGAACGCACCCTGGGGTGCCTTCAATGTCACCGCTATGCCGGATAGGAGCATCGATCCCAAGGGAAATGGAATCGGTCAAAGCGAGTTCAACCTGACTCGCAGGTCGTGTGGGACCTAGGACCCGCACATTGGGAAGCATTCTTTTTCTTGGGCCAACAACCATGACCGTTTGTTTAGCTGCATAAAACCCGTCTTGGTAAAGATCTTTGTCTGGTTCAAGAACGGACCCACGCCCAAAAAGGATTTCAACATGTTCGTCGGTCAGATGACAATGACGAGCAGAGATACTCACGCGCAAATTCGGCTCACCGTTGACCCAGCCCGGTGGTGAGGTTCGTTGGCTACTGCTCGGACTTGCGACCGCGCTGGTGGACAGGTTTTGTGAGGATCGTATTGCCGTTCGGACTAATTGCTCGATCTGGCTTCGATCAATCGTTGAGGTCATGGTAGTCAACTCGTGGAATCCTATTTTGTATGACTTCGTGGCTGCGATGTTATTGAGTCTCGCTCTGCCAACTCCGCTAACACTAGGTCAACGCCGGCGAGTTCGAGGTGATCTTTCCACTTGGTTTGTAAATCGCTATCGGTAACGAGGCCGTGCACTTCCTGTAACCCGCACAAACGGCTCAAGCTGACTCGACCGAACTTACTGCTGTCAGCAACGACGATTGACTGATCCGCTGCCGCTAACATTGCCTTTTCGCTCTCAACCAGCATCATGTTGCTGTTGAAATAACCTCGATCGGTAATTCCTGCGACCGATAAAAATGCTTTTGTGACATTGATGCTGTGCATCATCGCATCAGCCATGGGGCCAATCGTGACTGCCGTGCGACCTCGAACGCATCCGCCGATCATCACCAGATCAATCGATTCACTCGTCGAGAGTAAATGTGCGACCGGGAGACTATTGGTGACCACCTGCAAAGGACGCCCCACCAATTGACGTGCGAGTTCGTAGGTCGTGCTCCCCCCATCAAGCAAGATAGTGTCGTGATCATCAATCAGTTTTGCCGCTTCACGACCGATCGCCGATTTTGCCATCCAATGGTCATCTCTACGGGTCCGAAATACCTCAATGGTTTCCGATTCACCGGTCCAGAAGACACCGCCGTGGGTTCGCCGAACCAAACCTTCTCGCTCCAGAATCTCCAGATCCCTTCGAACGGTTGATTCGCTAACCGAGAGAGATGATGCGAGCTCTCCGAGCGAAGCAAAGCCAGATGACTGAACGAATTCACTCAGCCGATCCCGTCTTGTTTTGCTCATTGGAAAGATCCCCCGAAACCAAAATGCCTCACTAAGTTGATAGCATTGACAGTTTTCCGTCATTGATGGCGGAATGCAACCAGTAATCGCTGTTATAGCAGTTAAAATCTTCCATTTTTGACGATTGTTGCGATTTTTATGATTGTTTCGGGTCACTGGGTGAATGATTTCTGTCATCCCCGGGTACTGGAACGTGTTTTCGCCAAGCGGCGTGAGCGAATGACTCCCGCGTATTCTTCATTTCTTCTGGGTTTGTCATCGGCGGAGATTGTCAGCAGAAAGGTCTGGCTAACAATCAATCTGTTGGTCTGACGAGGCGTCTGCCTGAGGTGGAGGAGAGGCGAATTGCCGATTTAAGTTGGGGTGGCTGCCATCCAGTGGCATGTGACTCATGGTGGTTACGCGGCAACTTTGGCGGTGTTTTTGCCGGTTTTTGGATTGGGCAAAGTTAAAAGCAGATGCGCCGACACGCTCGCTCAGGTTGTTTGATGCATGATTGAAGATGAGGGAAGGCATCAAAAACTTTAGCTGTCGATGTCCAAGTTAATCGACTGATCAAGGGTGAATCGTTACGCTGTGTTTTGCGCGGTGTTCAAGCTCGGCAATTCGACGCGTTGGCTTGGAGTGCGTGGGCGTCGAGAGCAGTGTCACCGAGCGGCAAAATTGTGAAGGTTTAGAAGTTTAGAAATCGCGGAGTAGATGCGGATGACAAAATTGTTGGGTAAGCGAGCGATTGTATCGGGGGCGTCACTGGGAATTGGTCGCGCCGTTGCGATTGAACTTGCGCGATCCGGTGCAGAGGTCGTGATCAATTATCGAAGCCATCAAGAGGACGCACTATCGGCTGTTGCGGAATGTGAGAGTGTTGGCGGCAAAGCCCATGCGGTTCGCGCTGATTTTGGTGATGAGAATCAGATTAACTCTCTCGTGTCCCAAGCAATTGAATTGATGGGAGGCATTGATATTGCGGTAAGCAATGCCGTTTACAGCGACCGCCATTTGTTTCTCGATTCTGATATGGCTGAGTTTCGCAAGACAATTGATGTGAGCATGTGGGGAGCGTTCCATTTCGTTCGTGCAGCCTGCAACCAAATGGTTGATCAGGGCGACGGTGGCAATGTGGTAGTCATCAGCAGTCCACACGCACACATGGCGATCCCCGGTTCCATGGCCTACAACATGGCCAAAGCAGCGAATGATCAGATGGCAAGAACGGCAGCGTGCGAGTTAGCGCAGCACCGAATTCGCGTCAACATCATTCACCCCGGGTGGACAGACACGCCTGGAGAACGCAAGTTTTTCACTGAAGAAACTTTGATGGCCGAGGGTGCGAAGCTGCCGTGGGGGAGGCTTGGTAAGCCATCAGAAATTGGACGTGGGGTCTGTTTTTTGTGTGATCCCGAAAGTGAATACATTACTGGCAGCACACTGACCATTGATGGTGGAATTCAGCTCCCATGGCGGGAGATGTACCGAATCAATGAAAAGCCCTGAAGACAGTTGTCCTGTGTACCTCTAGCAGTATTCGGTACCTCTGGCAGCATTTGCACAGGATTTCTGGGGCACTCGTAAGGGAATCAGTTGGAGGATTGCGATCCCTTTCTGGTTATTCCAACTTTTCCTCTGAGGATTTTATTCAATCCTCTTTGCCCAGCGACGTCCTCGGTATTGCCTAGCCGCCCCCTGGCGCACTCTGTGATGCTTAAGACTGCAGCGGTCAGAAGCATTTATGCATGAAGGCCCTTACGCATAAAGACCGCTGAGCACTCCATCGCCACAGTAGTTCGGGTTACCAAAGGAAGACTCTGGGAATCCCATTGCTTCACAAATGCTCATAAGTAATCGGTTGTGCGGAACGCGATTGAGCTTGATTGCTTGGCCTGTTTTAAAGCCCAGTCCACCACCGACGAAGACAAAGGGGATGTCGTTTCTGGTATGCGAATTACCCTTCCCTAGTTCATTGGTCCAGACAAGGGTGGTGTGATCTAGCATGGATCCGTTTCCGCCCGGCTCTGGCGTTTCTGCGAGCCGTTTTGCGAGATAAGCCACTTGCTCACAATACCACGTGTTGATCCGAATCAGTTGCTCATAGGCATCTTCATTGGAATCAGGCTCATGCGAAATGGAGTGATGGCCTTCTTCAATTTCAAGCCATTTCATTTTTGCGTTGCCAACGCTATTGGTGATTTGAAAAGAGGCAACTCGCGTGAAGTCGTTCATCAGGCTACTGAGCAAAAGGTCCATCTGCATTTTACAGAGCAATGGCATGTTATCGTTTTGCTCTTCGACGTTGGGTTCCAGTTTTGGCACAGCATGGCTTTCACCTCGAGCATGTCCTTCACCTTTTTCACCAGCCGATTTTTGAAGTTCGGATTTAATCTCCTTTTCAATCGAACGAACCATTTCAACATGCTGTTTGAGCATTCTGCGGTCTTCCGGACTGACGAGTGATTCGATTTTCTTAAAGTCGTCACCCAAGTCATCAAGAACACTCGCTAGTATCGCGCGGTTTTGCGATTGTCCGTATAGCTTATCGAACATCTGGTACGGGTCGCTGATTGGCGCGACGGGTTGGTTGGGGCCGGCATACGACCATCGTGTCCATGTGTCAGCGCGATCAGGCACCATCACTCCGTACTCCAGGGAGCCAAATCTGGTTCGAGTTTCCGCTTTTGCCTGAAGACAGTTTTTCAAGTGTTGGTCGATCGAGATTCCCATTGACCAACCCGCAGGGGTGTCGGAACCACCTTGCACATCCCCCGGGAAAAGTTCAATCCCGGTAAGCAGGCAGCCAATTCCTCGCATATGCCCATCGCCATCACCTTTGATTCGGTTGTCCACACCCTGCAGTGTCAGGACCTGTTCTTTGACTGGTTCGAGCGGTTCCAAGATCCTTTTCAATGCCTGCAGTTCGCCCGCTTCGTCCGGCCAAAAGTGTTTTGGGATAACTCCATTTGGGCTAAACAGGAAAACAACTCTTTGCTTGGGTTCGATTGATGCAGCCAACCCCAGGCTGGGAAGCCCCAGAACAAAATTCGCAGCCGCTGTGCTGATGCCCAGATCACGTACAAATCTTCGTCTTGAGAGTTTCATGATACGGTCCCTTTTGCAAGGAGTTGTGATAGTGCGGTGGGTCTTTGAAGGATCACGCTGTCGAAGCTAATAATCGGACAATCGGAGTGTTTTTAATTCTCTAACTGTACTCGGTATACGAGCCTGTGTCTGTATTTCACGGTGTTGATGTGAAGCGTTCGGTTTTCAGGTGTCCAAGTTGCGATCGGTTACTCCAAAGCGACCATGATAGGACTCACTGAGGTTTCTGGCTGGCCACCGCGGAAAGTTTCGGATCGGCTGCGATGCAGGCAATTTCAACGATCAGATCTTCAATGCGATAGTCATTCTGGCGGAAGAAAGTAATCAATTCATTTTTGCGACCGGCTCCAAAAGCATTGATCGGCTGTTTCACAAAGAATTCAAAGGCTGATTCGACGAAAGCTGCGTGACAGTCAGGACTTTGAGCTAGGAATTGAGCTAGCTCTCGAGCTCCGTTGAATTCAATTTTTGATCCCTCTACCGGTTGGTATTGTCCTGAAGCGTCGATAGCAAGGTTTCTCTCCTTCTCTCGAAATCGACCAACTGCATCGAATGCCTCCAGCGCAAAGCCGAGCGAATTGATTTTACGGTGGCAGACCTGGCAATTGGCTTCATTCGTCTGGAGTTGAACTCGCTGCCGAGTCGTCAGGTTTGGGTGGAGGTCGGGGTTGATTGGAGTAAATGCCTCGCTCGGGGGGCGGAGCACTCTTCCGAGTGTGCGGCGAGTGAGGAAGACACCTCGATGGATTGGAGAGCTATTTTTGAAATAAGCAAGGTTACTCATCAACAGCGGGTGAGAAATGATTCCTGCATGTATTTCCGGGTCAGCCGTCGAGCGGACGAATGCGTCTGCTTTTGGATGATCGCTGGGCAAATCGGGTCGAGGAGATGATAGAGGGTCTGCGACCGATTCGTCAGTCGTTTTGTTGGCGTTGGGCTCGGGAATCAGCTCAGCCTCTGACGCTTGCTGCTTTGCGTCCTGAGGGTCATTGGCTGAGGCTGCTCTTGGTTCTCCATTCTCAGCGGCTTCCGAATGGTTTATTGGCGTTGAAGGCTCATCCGATTTTTCAGGCTCCCAACCTCTTCCGTAAAAATCTTGAAGTTTTGGTGATGTCATTACCCAGTCCGAGAGAAGAAGTTCTTTGAGGTTCCCGCCTCGGACAAGATGATCTTCGATCATCGCGTCGAATGATCCCTGAAGTTCCTGAACGAGTCCTTGATCAAAACCGGGATAGAGTTGCTGGTCTTTGCTGATGTCACTGATATCCTCGAGGTCAAGCCATTGGTAGAGAAAGCTTCTGATCTTTGCTTGAGCGCGGTAATCACGAATCATTTTTGAGGCGACTTGATGAGCGTCTTTGGAGTCAACGATTTTGTTGTTTGCGATGCGTGTGGTGAGCCAAGGATCTGCAGGCAGTGAATCGTAGAGAACGAGAGCAAGACGATTAGCAACGCGTTGGCTAGTCGTACGATCACGATCGATGGTCGGATACAGAAAGCGTGGCGATTTAAGCGACATCAGAATCGATCGTTTGATGGCCTCCCCATCATCTTCTGCCACCGCTAGTTGTTGATCGATATAGAGCGATCGAGTCTCTTCATCGAGTGGTCCGCGAAAGGCCGTTTGAAGGGTCTCTTCAAGGAAGCTTCTTAATGACTCTCGATTTTCGCTGGGAATATCTTGGTGAGCGCGGCGATACTTTGGGAAGAGTTCCATCTTCGCAACTTCAGCGAACTCCAAGGCAGCTCGCGTTGTGGAATCATCCCATTGTCGATCCACTGAGGTGCCTCGTTCGTAGCCGTAGCTGCGGTCGTCCGGAGGGAGTTTTGTCTGAATTGAAAAGGATGCGGGTAGGCGATTCGGAATCAATTGGCGGGTGGGAAGGACCTCTTCCACTCCGCCGGGAGGTATCCAAGAAAGTGAAACTTTTGCCGGCGGTTGCTCCGTTTTTCGTTTTCTTTGGATGAACTCCAGTGTGAAGGGGTAGGCTCGTCCGGCGGTAAGAAACATGGTCTGTCGGAATTCTTCTTTTCCTTCCGATTGGACATGGTTATTCACCAATGTTCGTTCATTCGCCCCAAACTTCAGCATGCAAGATAGTGAGCTGCGTAGGATAATTTCGTATCTCCCCGAGTGGTCAACTTTAAGTGACCCCTCCCAGTGGATATAGAATTCCTCTTTTGGAACCCCTTCAATTGGATTCTCTTTGCCAAAGTCAAAGTTAATAACGGGATCGGTGCGTTCCAGCTTGATTTTATCCTTAGCCCATCGACTGCCCTCGAAATAAGTCGCTGCAACACCTCGCTCGTTTTGCATCCAAGGGTTGCTCTGAAAGTGCCCGTAGAGGTCCGCGATGCTTTGCCTTAATTGCTCACCGGTTAGCCGGGACAGTGTCCGTTGAGGCGAGTTCACTCTTTCGGTGCTGGGTTGACTGTAGAATCGCTCACGAATGTATTGCGCAACTCGTTTTGCATCCTCGCCATCACACCGCTCCGGTGCCCCCTCTGGCATGGTTTGGGCAATCACTTCAATGAGTTCGGTTTCGCTGAGGTCACCGGTGAGGGCGGCTTCATACTTTCCCTCAACGCCCTCTCCTAACAATCCGTGGCACTTCGCGCACTGCTGTTTGTAGATGGCCTCACCTGATTCGGCAGCATTGACGCTCGTTGTTGCCAAAAAAACGATGAAAGCAAAGGCAAGTGATTTGCAGCCGATTTGGATTTTGCTTCCGGTGGCAAGGTTGATGCTTGACCGGTAGGTTCGATAGGTGGTTCGTTTCGGGGTTTTGGTGCTCGTGGTCATTGATTTTGCTGACGGAACGCCTGCAGTGGCTTGAGTGAAATGTTGGCCTGCTTTTTCCTGCTATGAAAGCTGCACTGGCCCGAGGTAGCGAGTCACAGCAGCGTTTTGGAGGCAAGGATTTTTATCTGGGGTTGAGCCTGCGCTAATCGGTCGTACCACTTTGCCATCATTTACATTAGCGATGCCATCAGTATAGATGACCCGGGTAATCCCCATAAATACGTTACTTTCTTTTCGATATCCAAGACCGAGATTGCACAACCCGCCCTTTGTACCCGCTCAATCCTTGTACCCGCTCAATGCGACGAGAAGCTAACCTCGACAGTCCTTTGGTTTCGAGGTAGGAAATGAGTTGCCACACCCACTAGGGATCCCCTCCTGAAGGGGGTGGTTTTCATTGGGTCGTGCTGGTTCGTCGCTTTTGCTGTCGGTACTGCACCCCAGGGAATTGGCTTTGCTGAAGTCAGGGGTGCTGGCGATAAATCGCAACCAGTTGTGTGGGCCAATTTGACGCGATGAGTGGCTGGCAATAACGGGAGAGCGGATGGACTCGAGAACCTGATATTCGATCAGGATCCAAAAACCTGCCCGAGTTGGAAATCGATATTTGCTTTGGGCTTGCGGAACGCTGTTCTTACGCCATACTTAGCCGCTTCGACCGGGCAGCCCTACGCTGGCCTGTCTGACTGTCTAGCCCCACAAAACAAGAATTTATAGAGCGTTGTCTCGGTAAGGTGTATTTCTGATGGCCGAAGTGCTTAATGTCGAAAGTCGCGATCAAATTGGGACGACCGCTTCACGTCGATTGAGAAGTTCGGGGCGTGTTCCCGCTGTTCTCTATGGACATGGTCAGGAAACAGCACATCTCTCCGTGGCTGAGCGAGATGTCAAAGCCATGCTTCGTCACCACAGCAAAACGGTAACGTTGGCAGGAGATGTTCAGGACACCGCACTGGTACGCGAAGTTCAATTTGATCCATTAGGGATTGATGTGATCCACTTGGATCTACTTCGCGTGAATTTGAAAGAATCAGTGGAAGTCACGGTCCCAGTCAAGTTGCATGGTGACCCTCCAGGTTTGCGTGAGGGTGGAATGTTGCGAGAGGTGTTGCATGATGCACAAGTTCGCTGCTCCGCCGATGCCATTCCGGAGGAATTGATACTCAATGTCTCAGAGTTACACGTGGGTGGCAGCCTCACGGCAGCGAGTTTGGAGCTCCCCGAAGGTGTGGAGTTAGTCACACCTGTCGACTCCATGGTCGCACAAATCGAGGAGCCCAAGCGGAGTGGCAAAGCTGAGGCGACCGATGATGGCCCCACAGAACCCGAGGTGATTGCCAAGGGTGGAGATAAGTCAGAGGAGGAGGAAGGCTAACGATCTTCTCGTGATTCAGCACCTTTGTAAGGCAATGGTCGTGGCATGAAGTTAATTGTTGGCTTGGGCAATCCAGGTCGCCGATACGAACAAACTCGACACAATATTGGGTTTGTGGCTGCTGCAAAAGTTGCTTCGCTGGCCGGTGCGGGACCTTCACGGGTGAGATTCAAGGGTGAATTCACCGAGGCGGTGGTTGGTGAGAAGCTAGTTATTCTCTGGCCACAGACTTTTATGAATTCCAGTGGGAAGAGTGTGCGTGAGGCATGCGATTTCTACAAATTGTCGCCTGAGGATGTTTTGGTGATATGCGATGATCTGAACTTGGCGAGTGCCCGTTTGCGATTCCGTGTTTCCGGCTCTGCCGGCGGTCAAAATGGATTGGCTGACGTGATTCGGCATCTCGGAACGGATCAAGTAGCGAGGTTGAGGATTGGGATTGGTCGACCGCCATCAGGATGGGATCCAGCGGATTACGTTCTGGGAAAGTGGTCGAAAGAAGAGAGTGAAATGATAGAACGGGCAACCGAAACCGCAGCCCAGGCTGTGATGGACTGGTGTGCCCACGGGCCTGACTATGTGATGAACCATTACAATGGTGAGGCTCGGAACTAGAGAATCAAATGGAATTCACTCAGTTGAGGCGGGCGGGCCGAGGGGTCCGGTATTTATCTCGGCTGGGTTGATGGAACGACCAAAATGAGGGCTGTGGCTGCGGTAGCTGCCCATTTGCCGTCGCGCCCAGTCGCCGTTGAACGATGATTAGCTGTTCGTCTGTCCACTGCGTGGGGCGGATATTAGCAATCAGGCAAAGGCGGTTTGGCAAGGATTCGCCGCAAAACAGATTTCGGCCGTTGATTGCGGGTCGAGACAAGCATAAAACTTTGACATAGACCATTTCGAAACAGAGAGACCAGTCAATCGTGGCTAACAATACTTACGAAACGCTTCTGATTCTTGACAGCAACCAGTACGCGAGAGATCCCGGTGGGGTCAGCAAAACCATCTCCGATTTGGTGGAGCAGGCTGGCGGTGAAGTTTTGGTGAGTCGTTTATGGATGGAGCAGAAACTTGCCTATCCGATCGATAAACACCAAAAAGGCACCTATTGGCTGACTTATTTCACCATGGAAGGCGCTGGCTTGACCAAATTAGATCGAGCTTTCGCCTTATGCGAGCCTGTCTTGCGTCAGATGACCATCAAGCTTGAGCCTCGTTTGGTTGAGCCGATTTTGGCCAACGCTCGCGGCGAGAATCTTGTGATTTCATCGCAGGCGGATTCAGAGGAAGAGCCTGCTAAGGAAGTGGCTTCGGAAGCGTAACGAAGCTGTTTTTTGATTTTCCCAAACCTATTTTTCAAGCCTGAGTGAATCGATGGCGAGTTTTAATCGCGTCATTCTCGTTGGAAACTTGACTCGAGACGTCGAGTTGAAGTACACCCCCGGAGGCACCGGTGTCACTGACATCGGCATGGCGGTGAATGATCGTCGAAAAAATAGTAACGGCGAATGGGTGGATGAAGTTACTTTTGTTGACGTGACACTCTGGGGGCGTACTGCGGAGGTCGCCAGCGAATACTTGTCCAAAGGTGCTCCTGTACTCGTGGAGGGCCGATTAAAGCTTGACACCTGGGAAACCGATGGTCAAAAGCGTAGCAAGCTTCGCGTCGTCTGCGAGCGGATGCAAATGCTTGGCGGAGCCAGCGGCGGCGGTGGTAATCGTCAGAGGTCGAGTGATACGGAGACATCCGGTGGCTTCAGTGGAGCTCCGGAGGCAACTCCGGGTCGCGGGGATGCTCAGCCCACCGGCAGCGGTGCAGGATATGACGATCCTGATATTCCCTTCTGAGAATTGAACGCGATAAGAGTTTCGACCATAGCAGTGGCTGTCCAAAAGGGACGCCGGTCTGATTCAACACCGAACTGCAACGATAACGACACAAACACTAGCAATACATACTGATAACCTTTTCGAGCGATCTGATGACAGCACCAACGAAACGACGAAAGTCAGCACAAATGTTTAAGCGTCTGCCAACGGGGCAGAATGGCGGCATCCAACTGCTTCTCATTCACAATGTTGAGCATCTTGGTAAGCAAGGTGAAATTGTCGAAGTTCGTCGTGGTTACGCACTGAACTACTTGCTTCCTCAGGGGCTTGCAACCGTAGCGACTGATCACCATAAGCGAATGGTAGAGAAGCATCGTGAGAAGCTTCGAGCGATCGAGCTTGCTAAGCTAAGTGAGTTCCGAAGCCTTGCAGATGAACTCGGAAAGCAATCCATTACAATCGAAGCCAACGCTAACGATGAAGGTCATCTTTACGGATCAGTTGGACCTCAAGAGATTGTTGACGGTCTCAAGGCAGCTGGCTTCACTTTGGCTCAAGATCAGGTTCGCCTGGAAGGTCCTTTGAAAGAATTGGGTCTTTATACAATTAAGATTCATCTCCACAGCGAGGTTGATGCGAGCTTGAAGGTATGGGTCGTGCCCACCGTTGCTGCCGAGGATGCTGCCTCCTAGCGGTTCCTACTCGCAGCTTCTCTCAAAGAGAGAATTTTGCGGCACGGAGCGGTAATTTTTTTGAAGATATTCGAGTCAACAAAACGGAACCTTCAAATTCTTGATTGTTGATCTCGGTCGAAAAGGGGCTGTGGCGGAACTGGCAGACGCGCTAGATTTAGGATCTAGTTCCCTTGGGAGTGCAGGTTCGATTCCTGTCAGCCCTACTTTTTCGAAGGAAAAACCACACGAAATATTTCGTGTGGTTTTTTTATTGCCGAGTTCACCTGTCAGGGATGGAAAGTGGATCAAGGGCTAGCGGTTGTTTGTTTTGATTCACGGGATTCCACTTGTTGAAACCCGGTTACCGCCCGCTAGCTTATCGATTTGCTCGTAACTGAGAGGTTTTCCCAGGATTTATGACAAAGCGAATCAAAACCTTGAAGGCGGTGTGACAAAAAAGACCAAGGGTCTGCGGATCTCCAATGCTGGGGTCCTTGATTCTCTGTCCATGGCCGGTTAGCCAGGGGCATTGGAAACCCCGTTTTTTGACCAAAAGCAGGCCTATTTTGAGGGCGTTCTGATTACGACGAGAGTGCCGATTTTAGTGCCTTAATGCAGTTAGTACGCTCGGGTGGTTTGGTAGTCGTCATTGACCATCCGAGATTTGGTAAATAAATTGTCGCGAAAAGGTTTGTTTTGATAACGAGGAAAGGTGAAGCCTATTTCCTCCCTTGTTGCCCAAAAAGCCCTTTTTAGTGTTAGTGTCGTGAAGGTGAGAGGTGTTGTCGTTGGAGAACACAACTCCCTTGACGATCGAATTTTTACGAGATCAGCGACGGCACCGCTTTTCGGCTCCGACAGACGACATGCTTAACAGCGGTTGCGGCGCTAACCTGATCCGATAACAACGCAGGCTTAATGATTGCTTCGTCACGAGATCACCTTGTGATCAAGACAGCCAGTCACTTCGACGAAGCTTCCGATTCAAGTAGGTGGATGACCTCCTGGGGCTTAACTCGCTTCCAGATGCACAGCGTGTTGCATAGAGGATTTCACCAAGTTGTGCGATCTACGTCCGTTAACCAATCACATTCTGCCTCTATCAAGTAATACGAGAGAGAAATCAACGTTATGGCAACCAAGAAGATGGTTTATTACTTCGGCAAGACGAAGACCGAAGGCAAAGGTAAGAGCAAGGCACTCCTGGGTGGAAAAGGAGTCAACCTCGCCGAAATGACCAGAATTGGTCTTCCCGTTCCTCCTGGATTCACAATCACGACCGAGGTATGTGATTCGTATTACCAATCAGGGGAAAAGCTACCTGGGGAGTTGATGGGGCAGGTCAACAAAGCGGTACGCGTACTCGAGCGAGAGCTCGGAAAGAAATTTGGAGATGACTCCAATCCCCTTTTGGTCAGCGTCCGCTCTGGAGCGGCGGTTTCGATGCCTGGAATGATGAACACCATCCTCAACCTTGGTCTCAATGACCAGGCAACCGAGGGCTTGGCCAAGGCAACTAATAACGAACGATTTGCTTACGATGCATACCGCCGCTTGATCAATATGTTTGGTGATGTGGTTGTTGGAATGGACCATCACGTCTTCGAGCATGCGTTTGACAAAGTCAAAAAGAAGTACAAGGTAACCGAGGATAACGATGTCCCATCAGAAGGCCTCAAAGAGCTTTGCGAGGCATATAAGGCCGTGTACAAAAAGCACACCGGTGAGGCATTCCCTCAGGACCCAATCAAGCAACTTCAATTATCCATCGAAGCCGTTTTCGGCTCTTGGAACACTTCACGCGCTGTGCGTTACCGAGAGATTGAAAATATTCGCGGTCTTCTTGGGACTGCCGTTAATGTGCAGTCCATGGTCTACGGGAACATGGGTGATGATTCAGGGACCGGAGTTGCATTCACCCGAAATCCAAACACCGGGCAGAACAAATTCTTCGGTGAGTTCTTGGTGAACGCTCAGGGTGAGGACGTAGTTGCTGGTATTCGAACCCCGCAGCCCGTCGCTGAGATGCCAAAGTGGAACCGAGCGGTCTACAAGGAATTGTTGGACATCAAGAAGACGCTTGAAGACCATTACACCGAAATGCAGGATATTGAGTTCACAATCGAGCGCGGAACTCTCTACATGCTTCAGACGCGAACAGGAAAGCGAACTGGCGTTGCCGCGGTCAAAATCGCCTGCGACATGGTCAAGGAAAAATTGATCGACAGCAAAGAAGCCGTCATGCGGGTTCCACCAAACGATCTGACACAGCTATTACTCCCAAGCTTCAAGCCAACTGCTCGCAACGCCGCAGATGTGCTCACACGCGGTTTGCCGGCATCACCGGGAGCAGCTGTGGGGACGCTCTCTTTCACCGCTGAAGATGCAAGAGCACGAGCTGAGGCTGGCGAGAGTGTGATTTTGGTCCGAAATGAAACCAGCCCGGAAGATGTTGACGGGATGAATGCGGCTCAGGGTATCTTGACGAGTACCGGAGGCATGACGAGCCATGCAGCAGTGGTGGCTCGCGGATGGGGTAAATGTTGCGTCGCGGGTGCCGGTGAGATTCAGATCGATGAAAAGAAGCGAAAGATCACTGTGGGTGGTCGGACCTTCGGCGAGAAAAGCACGATCAGTCTGGATGGAACGACTGGCGAAGTCATGTCTGGTGAGGTTGAAACACAAGAGCCCAAGCTCTCAGGTGATTTTGCTAAGTTGATGAAGTGGGCTGATCAGTATCGAACTCTGGCGGTCAGAACCAATGCAGATTCACCCGCCGATAGTAAGCGAGCTCGCGATTTCGGTGCCCAAGGGATTGGCCTTTGCCGTACCGAACACATGTTCTTCGAGTCTGATCGTATCCTGCACATGCGAGCGATGATTCTTGCCGATACTGAGGCAGATCGCCGCGGAGCGTTGAAAAAGTTGCTTCCTTTCCAGCGAAAAGATTTTGAAGGCATCTTCAAGGCAATGCATGGTTTACCCGTGACCATTCGCTTACTAGATCCGCCGCTCCACGAGTTTCTACCGCACGACAAAGCAGCCCAAAAAGTTGTTGCTGATGAACTCGGCGTGAAGCCGAGTGAGATCAACAAGCGTGCGGCTGCTCTGCATGAGGCCAATCCAATGCTGGGTCATCGAGGCTGTCGCCTGAGTATTACCTACCCTGAGATTCTTGAAATGCAAGTTCAGGCAATCGTGGAAGCAGCGATCAATTGTGCAAAGAAGAAAGTCAAAGCACACCCAGAGATCATGATTCCTTTGGTCGGTACTGCGGATGAACTTTCTTCGTTGCGAGCTCGTGTTGAGGAAACCATTAGTAAAACCCGAGCTGCGAAGAAATTCTCTGGAAAGCTCGATATCTTGATCGGAACAATGATTGAGATTCCACGTGCTGCGTTGACTGCAGATCAGGTTGCTGCTCATGCTGATTTCTTCAGCTTTGGAACAAATGACCTCACTCAGATGACGTTTGGTTACAGTCGGGATGATATCAATACGTTCTTGCCAGATTATCTCGCTCAAGACATCCTGCACGTCGACCCCTTCCAATCATTGGACCAAACTGGTGTCGGTCAATTGGTGGAAATGGGTGTCGATAAGGGACGAAGCACCAAAAATGCTTTGAAAGTGGGGATTTGCGGCGAGCACGGTGGAGATCCTTCCTCGATCGATTTCTGTCACCGTGTCGGGCTTAACTACGTCAGTTGCAGTCCATTCCGTGTGCCAATTGCACGCTTGGCTGCTGCTCAAGCCGCATTGCGAAATGCCTAGGCTTGCAATTTAGCTCATAATGAATTTTGATAATGTCGGCTGAGCCGTTTGGGCTTTGCCGACATTTTTTTTGGGGAACGTGTTAACGGCAAGAGATTTTGACCATGAGTGATTTGCATTCGCAGTACAACGATGTCGAGCGGCTGATTGATGAAGAGCAATTTGAGGCCGCAATTGATGGTCTCAAAGGCATAGCCGATCAGGACGATACGTTCGTTTTGGCTCATTTGGCTTTGTCCCGTGTCTACACCAAAACGGGCCAGCATGATTTAGCAATCCAGCACGGAGAACGTGTCTGTGAATTGGAGCCAAACGAAGCCTTTAATTACACGGCTTTGAGTGTGACTTACCAAAGGGCTTGGGCCGGAACACAGGAACAGCAATACATCGCGAAGGCGGAGGAGGCAATGGCCAAGGCCCATCAGTTGGGCTAGGTAGATGCCACCCAGATAGGACTTTTCTGCTCCTGCCAGGTCACCCTCGATCCCGTTTGTATGCTATTTCACTGCGTTTTTGTGTGTTGATACAGGATTGTTACAGGGGTGTTACACACGGACGGTGATTTGCAGACGGCGAGATCGGTCTAATCAGTTAGACTTTGCAACACATGACTCGCATGGCAGCCGAAGCTGTCAGCATTAGCTCTCAGGAACCATCTATGTCCATCGCGACCCCTGCACCGGTAAAAACCGATTCCTTGCATCCCCAAGCGTCGGGAGAGGGTACGGAGGTGAAAAAGCGGAAGAAGGATGTTGCACCGACCACGGAAGATCGCCGGCGTTTTGCGAATGTCAGCTATTGGGCGATAGGTTGGTTAACCTTGGCACACCTTGTCGCCCTCACCGCTCCGTTCACCTTCACATGGGAAGCTCTGGCGGTGAGCCTGGTGCTCCATTGGATGACCGGTAGTCTTGGGATTTGTCTCGGCTATCACCGTCTGCTGACACATACAGGCATGAAAACGTACAGCTGGGTCCGATATTTCTTCACGACGATCGGGCTGCTGGCTGGTGAGGGAACGCCTTTGGATTGGGTTGCAGATCACCGAAAGCACCACGCGTGCAGTGATCAGGAAGGCGATCCGCATACTCCCAATGATGGTGCTTGGTGGAGTCATCTCACTTGGCTTGCGTACCATACACACAACGGAGATCGAGCTGCCTACCTCAAGCGTTGGGCTCCCGACCTCTACAAAGAGGCAGGCATGCGTTGGTTGGACATTTTATTTTTGCCTGCTCACATTGCCTTTACCGGAATTCTGTTTGGAATTGGTTATTGGTGGCAAGGGATGGATTTGGCCATTTCACTCGTTGTGTGGGCCATGTTCCTACGATTGGTCACCTGTCTACATGCAACATGGCTCGTAAACAGTCTTTCCCACATGTGGGGATATCGAAATTACGAAACAACCGATGACAGCCGAAATAACTGGTTCGTTGCGATCGTTGCATACGGTGAGGGGTGGCACAACAATCACCATGCATATCCTCGAATGGCCAAGCACGGTCATCGCTGGTGGGAGTTTGATATTACTTGGCAAGCCATTCGACTTCTTCGAGTCCTCGGCCTGGTCTGGGATGTCGTGGATTACCGCAACGCGGCGGAAAAGAAATCGGCAGATCAAGCGAAAGCTGCCACCTAAAGCCAACATCTTAGATGTCATATTCTCCAAGCCGGGCAGATTACTGTCTGGCTTTTTTTATAGCTTGGAAATTGTAGCTTTCGGCTCCACCGCTCAGTGACGTGTCATACCGTTGATCAATCCTAAGATGAGTGAACTGATCGCTTACGACCATTATCACCGGCAAATCGATCGGGTCGGGAAGATGGCATGGCATGAGTGATTTCCCCGTTTAACAGTGTTCTGGGCTTTTTCAACACAGCATTGGTTAACGGTTGGTTGATACACAAATGCTTGCAAAAAAAACTTCGAAAAGAAATTTTGAATCAGCCACCGATCAAGGTTGACACGTGCCAGAGAAAGAGACTATTCCCGAACTCGCAGGCTACCCATGCCGGTCGAAAAAACGCCCAATAGTGCTTGGAATGCACCAAGCCCGTGCGTCTCTCGGCAAGTAAGGGGAGCTTGTGAATAAAACAGTGCTGACAATCAGCCAAACGAGATTTTTTGAGATTGAGGCGGTGTGGCGAGCCTTTTCAGGTTTCCTCATTAACTGTTAATACTGATCAACTCTCGTTATTTAAGTAGTCTCACCGCGAAGAAGGAGAGTCGCGTTGAATTGCCTCGTACCCGCAAAAGGTTACCGAGCCGTCTGCATGGGCCTAGCATGGATGCTAGCCGCAACAAACGTCTCAGGCCAAACCAGTCAACCCTCAACAGCATCGGCAGACGCCACTGCAGATGTTTCGAGCATCAAGCCGTCCAGTCAAACGGATTTGATGATCGCACGCATCCGCGGAGCGATGAACGCAAAGGACTACCATACGGCTGTGCAAGCGTATCGGGCTGTTTCGAAGCAGGCCGGCACTTCGCCACGTCAGGTCGCCGAACTTCAAACTCTGAAAAAGCAATTGGTGCAGATCGGAATCGATCCGGCACTTCTGGCGCAACCGACGGCTATGAGCCCAGAGGCCAAAAAGAAAGAGGCACTCAGGCTTACCGCAATCGGACGAGCCGCTTTAGATCGAGGTGAGGTCAAAACAGCTCTGCAGGCAGCACGCCAGGCTGAGGCATTAAAGGTACCCGAGTCTGACTACAAAGTGGGTGAGCCCCGTGTTTGGCAGTTACTTCTCGATGCGGAATCCGCCGCTCGAAGAAGTGGACTTGCATTAGACACGAATCCTTACCTTGCAGGTCAATCCGCTACCGCAGTTCAAACTGCAGGGACTACTGATGAGGATCAGGGTAATGTGGCTCAGATGCTATTCAATCCAGAGGCCAATCAAGCGACTGGGGCAAATGTGGCCCAGGTGCAAGCGGTAACTACTTTGCCGACTCCGGGGCAGGGTTACGCAGATGAGGTCTATCAACTTGGCTTGAAGGCTCTCAGTGCTGGTGATACCGAGCAGGCTCGAGAAATGTTTAAGGAAGCATGGGCACATGAATCCGAATTAGATCCTGCCACACGAAATCAACTAAAAGACAAGCTGACTCTCCTTCAGCCAAAGCGTCTACCTGAAAACAATACAGTTGATCCTGCGGTGATGACACCGATTCAGAGAGCAGAGTTTGAATCACAGGAACGAGCACGACGATTGTTCCGTGAAGTGACTGCGGAGCTCGCAAAAACGGAACAGATTAAGGTCACTGTGCCACTCGACGCATTGGATGACCTCGAAAGCCTTCGCCGCAGAATTGATGGTGCGGAAGTTGATGAGCAGTCCCGGCGTTCAATCGCAGTGATGGTTGACCGAGCAATCGCGGACCAGAAAAGGTACATTGATGCCAATCGAGCCAAGATTGATCTCGATCTGCAGAACGACGCCGTCCGTCTTGAAATGGCGACCGAACAAGCTCGTCAGTCAAGCATCGACGAAGAGGTCTCTGCCCTCGTCAACTCGTTCAATCAACTTGTGAGAGACCGACGCTTCCAGGAAGCAGAGGTCATCGCAAAACAGGTTCAGGAACTGAAGCCAAATGATCCGATTGCGGTCAGTATGTTCCAGACGAGCCGAATGGGTACTCGGTTGTTGATGGATCAGGAAGTTCGCGACGCGAAGGAGCTCGCGTTTCTTGATACTCTTATCGATGTCGATCGAAGCATGATTGCGATTGACCCCAACCTTCCAATGACACTCCCCGACGCACAGGACTGGGAAGCATTATCCAGACGCCGACTGCGTCCAATGACTGATGGAGACTCTCGACTCAGTGCAGCCGAGCAAGTCATCCAGCAGAAATTGAGCACCGAGGTCAATGTTCAGTATGAAAACCGTGCTCTCTCTGATGTGCTCAGTGAGCTGTCAACCGTCACTGGCGTACCGATGGTGATTGATGAACGTGCCTTGAGTGCGATTCGGGTCACTTCAGAGACACCTGTGACACTTCAGTTGCCGAACAGCATCAAGCTTAAAAGTGCTTTGAATCTGATGTTGAACAAGATGGAACTCACTTATGTGATTGAGAACGATGTTCTTTCGATCACGAGCATGGATGCAAAACGAAGCAAGGTTTATCCCAAAACCTATCGTGTCACAGATCTTGTGACACCGATTCCGAATTTCACGAGTGGATATGAAGATGGAATGGCAAGTGCATTACGTGCGGCCTACCAAATGTCAAATCCACAGGCTGATGTTCAGGTGGTTCCCGTTTCAATGACTGACCTCGGAACAGGGCTTGCGAAGAGCAGCACCCCGACAAGCATGAATCCCAACATGCTGGGTCAGTACCATTCAATGGGAGCTCAGAGTGGATTTGGTTTAAACAACCCCCCCATGTCCGGCGGAGCCGGCGGTGGTGGTAGTTTTGCAGACTTCCAGTCACTGATTGATTTGATTCAGACTACGGTTGTACCTGATACTTGGGAAGCCCTTGGTGGTCCCAGCACAATGGCTCCGTATCCACAAAACTTGAGCCTCGTGATTAGCACAACCAGTGATGTTCACGATCAAATCACGGATCTACTCGAGTCACTTCGGCGGCTTCAGAATCTTCAGATCACGATCGAAGTTCGCTTCATCACTCTGGCTGATAGTTTTGCTGAGCAGATTGGAGTCGACTTCCAAGCTTCCTTCGATGACAACGTTTCTGGCCTTCCCAGTGATGACGAAGGCCCTAGCGTGGCGATCGGTTGGAATGGTGTAGACGGTCTGCCAACGCCTGATCTTGATATCCGGTTGAATAACGGTAGCTTCGGTTTGGCTCCGCCATTCGGATCAGGGGGCTTGGGGACGCCATCAACAATTGGTTTCGCGATCCTCAGTGATATCGAAGCGTTCTTCTTCCTGCAGGCCGCTCAGTCGGACAACCGTAGTAACGTGATGCAGGCACCGAAGGTAACACTTTTCGATGGTCAATTTGCGACCATCAGTGATCAGACTCAACGACCTTTTGTGATGAGTATCACACCAGTTGTGGGTGACTTTGCTGTCGCTCAGCAACCGGTCATTGTCATCCTAAACGAAGGGACACAGCTCAACGTTCAAGGGATTGTTAGCGATGACAAACGCTTTGTCCGTCTCACTCTGGTTCCGTTCTTCAGTCAAATCGGTGCAGTGGATACCTTTACCTACGAAGGTCGAAGGTCAACGCGTAGCAGCAGTCGTGATGAGGAAGATACCAACGGTGACGGTGTTGTTAATGAAGATGACGCGGTTGATGAAGATAGCACTCAGGATATTGTCGAAGGTACAACGGTTCAGTTGCCAACCTTCGCGTTCACCTCGGTCAGCACAACGGTTAGCGTTCCTGATGGTGGTACAATCCTGCTAGGTGGTATCAAGCGTCAGTCGGAAGGTCGCGTTGAGCGAGGGATTCCGGTCCTGAGTAAAATCCCTTACGTCAGTCGGCTGTTCCGAAACGTCTCCGCTGGTCGTGATTCGAGCAGCTTGATGTTGATGGTAACTCCGCGGATCATCATTCAAGAGGAAGAAGAAGAGTCTCAAACTGGATTTAATCCATCGCGAAACTAAAGAGGCTCTTGCTTCTAAGCATGATACGATTAACGCCGGCGCAGATCTTCGCCGGCGTTTTTTTGTGCAATGCCCTACCCTGCTATCCGGAAGGTCATCGTTGTCTTTAGTGAGCCTTGCGTGAAGTTCAGTGAGCTCTGTGTGAAGTTGAGCCTGAGGTTGACGACATTCCATCAATGACTTCTTCTTCTTGAGTCAGGTGAAGTTTGACTCTCGCTCCGAAGTCAGGTGTTGCATCAGGATCGCTATTGCCGCACTGGACATTGGCGTGCTCATGCTGGCGGGATTGTTGGGGTCCTTGGTTGCTTGCGCGGGGGCGAGCGGTAAATGAATGAAGAGACTTTGTGTCCGCATTTGGAGTACCTTTGCGTAATGTTGCGAGAGGTAATACGCCGCATTACACATGTAGGTTCCAGCATGATACGAGATTTCACAGGGGATCCCCGCCTCGCATAAGGTCGAACGGCTGGAATCAACTGGCAACCTGGTGCGATATGCTTCTGGACCATCAGCGATGAGCTTGGAACCATCTTTATTCACATTGATGCCGATCGTTTCCAATTGAACCAGTGTGGAGCCAGGTGATTGACCGAGGTGGATCGCAATCGAAAAATTGCCCTGTAGATCCTTTCGAAGCATTTGGCTCATTTGAGCAAGGTCGACGGGATACCGACGAGTGACCAGTTCAAGCTCTCCGTCGTACCAGCGAGTGAGGTCACACAATGCAAGCCAGCTCGCATTCTCAGTCCAACGGTCATACGGTCCAAAGGCGGTGAGGAGAACTCGGCTCACGATGAGTGACTCAACTGATTGATGGGGTAGGTTTCAAGACCGCATTTTCGAGCAGTTGATCCGCACCAGAGTGCGGTCTTTCCATCACTTTGAGGAAAGCCGCCGGTTGTGAGATGCTTTGCGGATAAACAACTTGATCGGCAGATCTGCCTGGAGGCATCTTGAGGATAGTCCTCATTTCCGTTCGCGTTCGTTGCCCGAGAGCGAATCTCAGAAGATCACATGTTTTATTTCTTGGTTTTAACGATCATCGGGGGGATTTTGTCGCCCTTTTTGATGAACCGCATTGAAATAGAGTTCACGCAATGACGTGTGTTCTTTTTTGTGAAGCGTTCACCTTCAAAAACATGGCCCAAATGACCTTTGCAATTGCTGCAGATAATCTCCACCCTTAACCCGTCAGGATCGGGCCTTCGGGTTACCATCCCTTCAATTTCATCGTCAAAGCTAGGCCACCCACAGTGGCTTTCAAATTTATCATCAGAGCGATAGAGAGCAGCATTGCATTGTCGGCAGATGTACGTGCCTGGGTCTTTGGTCATCGTGTAACCACCCGGCCCCGCTGGCTCCGTTCCCTGATTTAGAATCACGTATGCCTCACGCGGATTAAGCGGATTGAATTCACCTTGGATGATTGCTTGCTGTTTTTCGCTGTTCTCTTCCGACATTTTTTTACTTCCTTCGCCGCTGGCAACCTTCGATTGGGACGTGTCATTAGTAGTGTTTAGGCAACGGTCAAGGTAGTCACGCGATCGATTGATCTCGTACGTCACTCCTTGAATCGAATCCTGGATTGGTGTTCCGCGTTTTCCTGGGTGCATGAAAATCTCGGTCCAGCCGTCGTAATTAATTTCCTTCAGTGCGGTTGCGATCGGCTCAAAATCGAGATCACCTCGTCCAGGCATTTGGAGCCTTTGATCATCGAAGCTAATTGATTCCACGGCACCCTTTCCATGTTGCCATGCATAGAACATTGCAATCGATGGCCCAATTTCTCGGATTAGTTTTGCAATCATTTGCGAGTCCTGCGGTAAATGGTACGGAGCCAAGGCAATCTTCAAGTTGGGTGACTTGTTAAGCTCTGCGAACCATCGGAGCGAATCAGTTGATTCCATGAGATTGTTTGCATGGTTTTCGATTGCAATGGTGACTCCAGTTTCCTCTGCAACAGCCAGATGCGGTTTCATTTCTTCTATGAAATCGGCAATGCCAGTTTTTAGATCCTGTCCACTTAGACCTCGGGGACCGCGAGCTCCCGTAACGATCAATTCGCACCCGAGCCGCTTCGCCAATTTCATTTCATCTTGGAGCGCGAACGGTCCCAGCTTGTACTGGGTGATGCATCCTAGTTTGATATTCCATCGTTCAATTAACGTCGCAAAGGTTTGTTCGCCGATTTCGTCAATTTGTTCTCTCTGGCTTCCATGGACTCGCGGCCAGACGTCAATTGCGGTTGCACCGGTTCTTGCGACCTCTGGAATAATCTCCCACACGTTGGTGTAGCCATACATACATGAAGCTAACACGTACTTGAACTTGAAGCTCTCGGTTTCTGCTGCAAAGAGATTTTGTGTCGCAACGGAGGCTGCAGCAGCGGAGGCAATCGCTTGTCTTCTTGTAATTTGCATAGGAGTTACCTTTTCAGGCTCGGATCATCCGAAGAAAGTCATGTTCAGGCTTAGTATTGAAATTATAGCGGGGTGACTGCAGTTGACCTGTTTAGGACACCTTGGGTCGCGGCTATTTCGTTATTTTTCGTCGGTTACTGTAGCTTGATTGTCATTGGATGTGAAGACATAGATGGTGTTGTGAATCACTCGCTTAAAAGTGATGCCCTTTGCATCCTTCAGTTCACAAATGATTTCCATGCCCCGTGTTGCACTGAGGTCATTCAGACTTAGTCGCACCGTGTGTTGGTCATCGAGAAGTTCCGCAGAGGTAACCTCGCGTTTTTGTTCACTTATATGCGGTGAGCCGTAATTTTTCGTGCGTTTAAGATCCCACGTTTTTACTTGGTAACTGCCAACATCTTTCGCACTCTCTGGGGCAAGTGCTTCGCTAAATGTGATTTCGATGGCGCCGTCACGTGCGTGGATCTCCGTCGGTAGATGGTGAGATCCACCACGATAGCGGATTCGGAACAAACCACCTTCTTGCTCCTGCCGGCTTCCAGCCCAGGAGAACATTCCCCCGACATACAGTTGTCCGTCGTTCGGCGAAAATCTGCCACGAATCATGCCTGTCGGGAGATCAGGGATTGGTAAAGCACACATCCCCCCTTGAGGTTGCAGGATTGAATCTGAGTTTCGCGATTGTTTTTGGTTTGGAATAAACTCATGAGGCACCACATAGACTCGTCCGTAGCCATAGGAAAGGTTCAACAACCTGCCGTTCAAGGCACCCCATTGATCGGTGTCCGCCCACAGTAATTCCGCGGGTGACCGATCAAAAGCATTGGTGATCCAACATAGAGGGGATTCCATTGCATCGTCGCTTTCATCGGCAACATCATGGTATCCATACATGTTGCCGTAAAAACCACCCTCGCGCACCCAGTTGATGCGGTTTTTAGGATTCCAGTGTCCTTCTTGGTCAGTCACGATGAAAGTGCCATCAGCATTCAGGCAAACGCCATTTGCAGCACGAAAGCCAGTTGCAATGATGTCAGTTGATTCGCCATTGCTGGAGACACGCAGGAGAGTTCCGTGATGAGGAACCACTGCTTTCAAAGCATGCCGCGCCGACTTTGCGTAAAAGTAGTCGCCGTCTGCATTGCGTTGCAAACCCATTGCGAATTCATGGAAATGTTCAGTTACCTGATGATCACTGTTAAAACACTCGTAGTGATCCATCTCACCGTCACCATTCCGGTCCTGCAATGATACGATTTGGTCGCGACAAGTCACCAGGACTCGGTGATTCTCCCATAGGATTCCCAAAGGCTGAAATAATCCAGTTGCAATTCGAGTCCACGTCAGATCAGCGTCCGTCTGACCGAGTGCATTAAGGTTATCGACTCTCCAGACATCACCATCCCAGGTGCATGCAACTAGTGAATTGCCTTTCGGCGCAAAATCCATCCCTGTGACTCGAGTTCGCGCCAGCCATGGATTATTTTCTGGTCGTGCGAGTTCCTCGACTTCCCAAGTTTCGGATTCGTACCATCTCTTGGCTGGCACTTTCATTTTTGTTGCGTATTGAGGTGGACCACCTTGGGTCCACTCGTTCAGATCTTCGGGGATATTATCGAGTCCTCTCAGGATCGAGTCCTTGATGTCTTGATTCCACTTTGCATCGGTAATGAGGACTGAACCGATAGCTGATTTTTGTGGGTATAGCTTTGCGACCACTTGCTGATTACGAACGATCAACGAGGCCTGCTGATCGAAACCGGACAAAGCGACTGAGATGAGTTGCCCTGATTCTTTTTTGATAGTGATTCGATCACCAGTAATGCCGTTTGAGTGGAATTCCGAGGAGTCCTGTTGATTCATCGTTAGGACAACCATTTCGAGAGCTGTTTCCCTTGGCTCAATCTGGAGTGTCCTGGCGAAAACCTTTTTGTCATTCGCGACGATTAGATTTGGGTATTCAAGAATTGATGTTCGGCCAATTGAATAATCCAGTAAAACACGGTTTTCGTGTCGATGTATACCATTGAACTTCCCCCAGTCTTTGGGGAGTGGCCCATAGATTCGGTTGTCACGCCCGACGATTCGGGTTGGACTGGATCGTTCACCTGATGTTGGATCAGCCCAGCCCGGCGCATTGGGATTTGATGCAAGAATGTTGCCGTTCGATCTCAGATGCACGCCATGCCTGCCGTTGAACTGAATTCCATTCCAGTCAACAAAATCATCGGTCCAGGCCGCTGCCATTCGAAGCGTATCGTGTTCAAAAGCGATCCAAGCATTTCCTCTTGCAATTCCACCCGGGCCATCGTCCAGTCGGATTGCGATCGCCTTCTGAGCAATACTCTCTGGTTTTTCTCCAAATTGAATGGTGGTAATAAGCATGGGGCCATAATCCATCGTGACCCATGGTTCGATCACTTTCGGTTCTGGTCCCCGGGAGTTCCCTTCTGGCAAGGACGTAAGATAGTCTGCACCCACGGCGTAGTACTGAGTTGGGTTATGGGCACGAAGAAAGTGCTCTCGGATGTAGTGCAGAACATCGTACTTTTGCTGAGGTACCATCCATGTTTGAGGAAGCATCATGCCAGCACCATGAGTAAGTGTTTGGTACATCGAGAAGGGGTCGAAACCAAACTTGAATTTGCCTTCGCCAAAACGCAACGAAGTTGGTAGCGAACCGGGAGCCTCTAGCGTTCCGTGGCAGTTTTGGCAGACACGTTGGTAAATTGCTTCGCCGCGTTTGAATGCATCCTTGTTCCAGTCAGAAATAAATCCTGAATGATCGAGATTGGTTTCTTGGCCGGATAACATCGCTAATAACTCTTCTTTTGAGGGCGCAAGCTTCTTTGCGACTTCCTCACCCCCTTCGCTAATCTCGATGAGGTAACGAACGACATCAAAGAAATCCTGACGTGATTTCAAGATGTTCACTTGCCCTTGTGGCATGATGGAGGTGCTAAGTGTTTTTTCGGCTTCGATGTCTTCTTCGGCAATGATTTTGAAGTCAGATTCAGCAGGCCCGAGCCGGAGACGCATCAAGCCTTCTTCTGTTTCCTCCGGGATTCCAACAAATGTCTGCCCATCCACCGTCAGGATTTGTTTTAAAAGATAACGCTCAGCAATGACTTTTGAGGGGCTGAGAATCGATTCAACAAGATGTTGCCCTGTGGGCGATTTGGACCACTGAGCTAGATTTGGACCCACTGACGGAATTGCGGAATCAGTGTGGTGACATTTATTGCAGCCAAGTGCAGGCGAATGAAAAAGGCGTGCGCCTCGCCTCGCATCTCCAATTTCCCTGGCGTTAGCTGCAAGTGAAATGCTGCTTTCTTGCAGAAGTGTCTCATCCAAAGGAGGACTCTGCGCGAAGGTGGTGACTGTCGAAAAGAGTACAATCAGGGGAATCGTGCTGGATCTCATGTAGGTATCAAAAAAGTAATGGATGCAATGGGACTTCGATCGCCGAGGAGGATTTGATGAGTCATAATCCTTCGGAGCTTCTATGCCGAGGGCTCTGTGTCGCTATTATATGCTTCTAGTGATGGGTCGAGATACTCGCTGACAGAGATTGTCGAAATTCTGGTTAAGCATCATTATCCCTGTAACGAATCGGTTCTCGACCGAATGATCGATCAAGAATGCCAACACGTTTCTGTTCTCAAAAACAGTTATCGGCGTGCTTGTCGGAATTAGGCTGGCTTTTATCAAAGGAGTTTAACTTTGAGTATTCTCGATTTGCGATCATTTTGTGTTGTTTTGGCCGTGTTGATTGGTCTCAGCGACTTTGCCCTCGGACAACGGACTGATCCTCGGCAGGCTCAGAAACGCTTACAGGAGCAGATGCGAGCCGCTGCGGAGAATCAACCACAGCTACCCAACGATCCTGTCCTGTTGAACCTCCACAAAGAATTTATCGCCAAAGCGGAAAAGCTAGCGGTGGAATACGAGCGAAAAAAAGATTTCGGCAAAGCGAGGGAGGTGTACGAATCACTGGTTCGACTCGTCCCAAAATATGGGGCGGCAGAAGCTGGCTTGAATCGTATTCTGGCCAATCAGCGAGCACAGGACAGGAAGATTGCCAGCGTTCTTGCAAATCAGGGATGGCAGGACTCCGGTGCAACGCTTCGAGAGGGAATGCCAGTACGGATTGAAGTCAAAGGGAGTTGGAAGGTTGTGTTTGAAACCGGCTCAGCCGGCCTCGAGATACCGGCTGAGTTCAGGCCAAAAGATAATCGCATCAAGCTGGGGACCTTGATTGGGATTGTTGCAAACACTCCTGCAGAGTTGACGGAGGGACAGCCCTTTGTCGTTTCCGGT
>CAXQOB010000048.1:0-26553 GCA_964225475.1 Candidatus Nitrosopumilus sp.
CTTTCTCGCGCACCTAGCACTCCGAACAGCCCAACACGTTCGGCTTGAAATGGCGAAAGAGTTCACAGATTGAAGCACAAAGGCATCATGATGCTCGGCCACCGAGCGTGAGTGAACCAGGGAAATCCCTCCACGGGCCACGTGCTGCGGCCAAAGTTGAATCACCTAACGGACAATCGTTTGATCCGTTTGCTGACGAGGATCACCCCACTCACAGCAGTATTAGATCTCATTCCTCTACACTGCAAGTTGCTACGAGAACCCCTCAACTTGAACGTTTTGATCGCCAAGCAGTGTCACAAGCAACTTGGCTTGGATCGCCAACGCGTCCGCAGACCTTACTTCCAGACAACTCCGATCCACTTACGGCTACGAGAGTATCCAACGAAGTCAAACTCGCTGCACCTGTGAGAAGCAATCAATCGGCATCTGCAAACCAGGAGTCTGCAGGAAACGTCTTTGAACAAGCATCGGAAGCAAACTCGGTTCTTGAACCACCACGCGAACTTACGCCACCGTCGGTGGAAGGTCTTTCATCCAATGATTCAAGAGCACGTCAAATCAAAATCCCCTCGCTGAATCAACCAATCGGAGCGAATCTTCCTCCGCGCATCGCTGAATTACCGAGACTTCCAGCATCAAACCCTCAACTGCAAGACGCAACGCCAGGGACTCCTAACCAGGCTCCGCTGACCCTCCCAAAACAAGCACAACGCATTGGTACTGACGAGGAGAACCCGTTTCCAAAAAATCAGAAAGCCTCTGAACCGAAAGCGGGTGGTAGCCTGCGTGAACGTCTTGCCGAGGATCAAAAACGCGTTGAATCGTCGGAAGAATATGGATCAGGGATCGATTACCTCAGTCAAGCGAACTTCAGTTGTGAAGAATTCCGTGATCGTATCGCATCACAAACCATTGACCAGATTTCGCTCGATATCAGTCCACCTTTCCGACCTGACGAATTTGATCAAAGACGCCACGAAGAACTCTTTACCGACTTTCTTGAGAAACAGCCGATACGTAATTGGTCCTCCGTCAACGGAGAGCCAATGGGTGCGGGTCGATTAGTTGATCTTGCATACGAGAAAGCTGTAATTGAAAAAAATGACGGAGGAAAACAACTCATCCCCATCAATCAACTCAGCGAAGGCGATCTCGCGCACATCAATACAACATGGGGTCTACCTCGTGAATGCCGTATTGAACAAGTCGCTTATCAGCCGCGACAGTGGTCGCCGACCAAATTCACGTGGACCGCATCCAACCTCAACCATAACCCCCTTTACTTCCAAAGCGTCAATCTTGAACGCTACGGACACACCCGAGGCCCGCTTATTGAGCCCATTGTTCAATCCGCTCATTTCTTCGGCAACATCTTGATTCTGCCTTACAAGATGGGTGTTCATGGACCACGTGAATGCCAGTACACGCTGGGCTACTACCGGCCGGGGAATCAAGCACCCTGGATTAAACAACCATTGCCTATCAGTGCTCGAGGCGCGTTAGCGCAAGCGGCAACGATGACTGGACTGTTCTGGTTGATCCCGTAGTTCGGACAACCATCAACTTTTGATCGCCCTTGGTTGCAATAGCACAGCCAGCTCATGAGCTTTCAAGAGCCAGAGGCCAACTGACGCTGCAAGGTATGATGCTAGCCTCGTAGCTTCAGCTTTCAATCATCCCAAACTGTAAACGGGACAACGTCTGCAAGGATCGGACTGCCTCTCCTCTGAACAGACAAGACAGACTAAAGCAGAAGCGAACACTAAGGGTTTGGCTTCTCTTTTTCAAAAGCGGGAGCTGACAACAAATACCCTGACCAGAACAAAGGCTCGGTTCCAGTCAGACCTTTCAATCCATGCTCGGCCTTGGTCAGGAGTGGCTCATCCTCAGGCTCTAGATCTGATCCCTGCAGGACTTCTCGAGCGGCCCGCCACGCATCGCTAAGAGAAGAATCAGGCAGTGCCTTGATCAATTCTCTCGCTAGAATTGCAGACGATTGACCGCCGACAGCCCATCGAGAAACCAAGACCTCCTGGACACCCGATGAGTGGATCGCACACAACGTTCTGAACAACTCATCACCAACTGCCATCTGACCACCGTCAACGGGGGTTCTGAATCCTTTCATAACCAAACGACTGGGTGCCGCAGTTGGAAAACGCAACCAAGCTTTCACTGTTCCCATCGCAAGCCCTTGATCGTACCCTGCGGGGTGGAAGGCAAGAGGATTCTTGGGGTTAACAAACTGCGGCCTCGCAACGATCAAATCCGAAATGGTTGAGCCAAGAAAACAGCTCGGTGAGCCGACAGGGTCAGGCAAGCGAATGGTTTCGGGAAGCAACCCAAGCAGCTCGTCAATCGTCGCCTCATTCTTCTCAAGGTCACGAGGAGCAAAAAACAGGTCGGCCGAGATTGCCACCTTTGGCTCGCGATTGGTGGGTTTCTGGTCAAGCTTGATAGCGAACCCGGGCGTCGGTGCGTATCGAATCTTAAGTCGATCGACGAACAGGTCGGTTGCATGCTCTGGAAAAGGCAGTATCTCAAAGGGCAAATACCAAAGCGGTCCGTCGGGGACAAAAACAATTTCCTCATACTCAGTGAATACCACATCTGAATTTTGGAATAAGTGATCACGCAACTGAACCGCTCGTTCGCGCCAAGCAGGTTCCTCGGGTAGTCGATTCCCCCGGAGCCTGCCGACCCCAAAATCATTGATTATTCCTGAAAGATCACGCGTGACTTTTGAAACGGGACCCACGATCCACATCCTAACCTTGGTCGATGTAGAAACGGTTCCGATCAATTGATTCCCGAGAATCGTAAAAGTAATCATTGCCGTTTTATCAGGGATAGTTTTGGTTGACGTGGTCTCCAACAATCGAGGCGGAGTCACTTGCGGAATCTCGATCCTTTCTATCGCAAGCTGAGTCGCTCGAGATTCCATCAGGTTGATCGCAGCTAAGTTTGGCTGAGCCTCCTTTGGAAGGGCCCGAGCCTCAGCAAGCAACCTCACCATTTTGGGTCCCATCTTCTGACGCTGCTCGATCAGCGAGGGAGTTAACTGCTGGTCAGGAACGCCCGCAAGTCGACGGACCTGCAGAATGCGACCATTGAGTGGTAAGTCACGCAGGAACCTGGACGTCAGTAGCTCATTCCAAGTAAGCAAGAAAGATTCCGCAAAACCGGAATTCACGGCCAGATTCATTCGCGCAATCTGGGCCGTCGTTCGATCCATCAGCAGACCTGCGATTGCATCAACAGGATCCCTTCGCCAGATCGTCAAGCCCGGATCTTGGCAATACTCGCGAAGTAACTTCTCACTTGACGTGCCACCTAATTGTTTTCCCATTGCGGACTGAACCAAACCAACCTGATAAAGATAGGGCATTGATATCAGGGGGCGTGATCGGAAGCGATGGTTTAAAGCAAAATCAACAACGTTACCAATTGCCAAGTCGTACACGGAGGGTCTATCAAGCCCTGTTGATCCACCGGTTGCGGCTGCGTATCTCGCTGTTACATAGGCAGCATAAGCATCTAAGCGTGGCTGAAGAAAATCTCGGCGCGAACCAAAGAGGTTCATTTGGTTGATCAACCGATCTGCACTTTCTAAATCTCCCGCTGTGATGGATGCGTCAGCTCCTGCAATCAGACTGTGATAAGCACATAGCGGTGAATATCGAGAGATAGATTGAGCGACAACCTCCGCGATCTGCCTGACTTGAACAGCCTGTTGCGTACTCGCGCACCCTGCAGCAAGCTGCAGCGCCTCACCAATCCATTCCACCTGCTCCCACGCACCCGCAAAGTGCGTTGCCTGTAACGCCAGTGAGAGGACCGCTTCCTGCTGACCCAGCTCAATCATCGACGCGATCTGTGACAAAAGTACAATCGAAGAAAGCGGGTGAGTGGCACCACTATATAAGGACATCGACGGACTCTCCTCCGTCACGGAACGATCGTCATGGTAGGCGTGGTACTCGCTAACTCGCATCGAACCGATCAACGTTCGTCCGATCGGCACTGGTAGATTCGCGGGATACGTCGTCGACTCCAACAGGCTCTGTATGAGAGCGTCCTGTTCACTCAATCGGCCCATCAAAACGCGTCGTCGATAACAAGCAATCGCGAGACCTCGCATGATCTCAACCATATCCATCGGCCGAATATTGAGTTCCTCTATCGCCCCACCCTGAAGTAAGGTTTGCTCAGTGAGGAGTTGACCAGACTGAAACATCACACGATTGGCAACCGGCGCACGCCTCACCGCCTTTGCTTGCGGCCATAAATACGAACGAGCTTGTGTTTGCTGGTTAGCCTGCAGCATGCCTACCCAATCGATTCTCGATAACCACCCTCGGTGCATGATGGCTATCTGTATCGCCTGATCAACATAATCACGAGCTCCAACGAGGTTACCCAATTGCCACTGACACTCCGCCATCATTGCTAATGGTGGAATCGAATCAATCCAGCGACCGCGAACCTCACGTCGCGCCAATCGAAGCGCCTGCTCAAACGCATCAGAAGCCGCCGCAAGATTGCCGGTGCGGTAGATTTCGAGCGCCAGGTAATACTGCGGCGACGGATATTGCGCGTCTGGCTCAACACCCCCTAATTGCCCGAAGGTGCCGCCCCTGACTCCTTGCCCATTTGACTTCGTTGAATCAACCAACAAGATGCCGAGGGATAACACGAACCCTAAAAGAAAAACACGAGGGATCGAAACAGCCGTCGTTCGATCTCTGCGCGTCAAACAAACGCAACGTTTAGTCTGCCAGCCCACAGTCTGCCGGGTAGAGAATCGAATTGAGCCATGACCTGCGTGGTGCGATTTGGAGCTGGATGTAACCATGAACGAGGTCCCCATAGCATTGGTGCATGAAGAGATGAGCAGCCTTCGTTTTAACGCTTTTAAGACATCAAGACGACAAAAATATGGCCTCAGAGGCTCGAACGGACAGAATCAGGCCGAAGCGACCAGTCCAAATGGACCGTCTGTTGCAAAGATGGATACTTCAGACCCTCTCTTAAAAACCCATTGGATAACGCACCATCTGCTCAAGTCGTTAATCTAATGTTCAGGAACAAGGAGCCAATGGTGCTCGAAAACGCAAAAACTAAGCTGCTCAACGCAGCATTCAACGCACGATGACACGCGGTACCAGAAAAGGGGATCTCCATCCCTGAATGCAAACGGTCAGTGATTCGGAGCTTAGGGGTCGCTCAAACTTCAAAACCGTTAAGAACCGTATCCACTGAAAAAAAACAGCGACTGAATAAAATGCTATCTCGATACCCAAGCATTGTCCAAGGTACGCTACAGCGAACCACTTGATCACGAAGAAACCCAAAACGCAACAAGCTCGTATTTCCACGCTGAGAGTACCAGCTAATGATCAACCCTTATGAGCCATCAAACCCCAGCGCTGAGGTGATCCCCAATTCGGCATCGCCTCTCTTGGACGAGTTACGCGTCGAAGCCGTTCCACAGGATCCCCAGCCGACTGAAAAACGCCCCAGCCTCCCGCGAACCTTTGGCAAATGGTTGCTGATCTGTTCAGTAAGCGCCGCGCCCAGTTTTATACTTGGGAGCTTGGCATCGAACAGCCAATACCTAGGGATGCTTACTGGAATCGCTCTCTTCATCGTCGGATACACATGGCTTGACCGATACACGTGGAAATTCACGTGGCGAAAAAACCCGGTGATTCGTCGAATTTTGCGAATCATGTACACCACGAGAGTCGCCATCTCGGCCTCATTGATCGGAACCCCACTGGATATGGCTTGCGGAATGCTGGCATTGGCGGCCACCGCATTCCTATTTCAAGACTTTGCAGCAAGCAACTCTAACTCATTCACCTCTGCACTCATTGCAACCATCATCCAGGGCACTATTCTCAACGCGGTTCTGCTCCTCTACGGTCTTTTACTATTTACCGGGTATGCCGTTTACAAGAATTGGTCTGAAAAGTAGCCAATCATCGTGATGGACCCAACCTAGGATCCCAGCGCAGAATCCTGAGTCTGGTATCTCCCCGTGCTTATTTGATAGCAAAGACTCGACCCCCAAAAAGCACCGAATGTGCGAAGGCATGATGATCCTAGGTGTGTGAAAAAAGTCGCTGCTAAACCGTTCAACCGGGGTATTTCATCCATCGCATCGGCCACGGTCGCTTTCCGCCAAGGTAATCACCGTTGACCCATTCCCCCCAAACCCGTAACTTTTTACAGGAGAACAAGTTAGGGGCTTTGCGCTGATTCGGTGACCATTCACCGACGAACCCAGAAGGCTTGGTTCCTATTCGGATCGTTTCGAGCACTCATTCGGATCGTTCTAATCATGGGGGAACCTCGCGCAGGATTCTCCAAAGCATCCCAAATTCCAAACCATCAGGCACCTCTGGTCAGCCGACACCGCCGCACGGATCGAGTTATTCATTCGAGACATTCGCTGATCCTTGTGGTTCCGTCGATCAAACCAAAACAGACTTGGTCCATTACGACCTACATCAGTATCGAACATCATGTCATTTTTTGAACGAATCTGGGATCTTCTCGGCCTTCTCTTTGGTGGCCTCTTCGGAGCCTTTGAAAGACTGATCACCCGTATTTTTGGCTCAGCCAATGCGAGAGCAGTCGGCAAATATGAAAAACGCGTGGAGTCGATTAACGAGTTGGAATCGACATACCAGTCAATGTCCGACCAAGAGCTCAAGAAGCAAACGGAAGTGTTGCGAGGTCGTTTGCGTGAGGGCGAAACACTTGATGACATTCTTGATGACGCATTTGCAGTCTGTCGGGAAGGTGGAAAGCGATTCCTTTCCATGCGTCACTACGACGTTCAATTGATTGGGGGAATGGTTCTCAACAGCGGTGGGATCGCAGAGATGGTCACCGGTGAAGGCAAAACATTAGTCGCGACTCTTCCGGCGTACCTCAATGCGCTTGAAGGAAAAGGCGTGCATGTCGTTACTGTCAATGACTACCTGGCACGACGCGACATGGAGTGGATGGCACCTCTGTACATGAATCTCGGTCTGACGGTAAATGCGATTCAATCGGGTATGTCGACGAGTGAAAAACAGGCAGCTTACGCGTGCGATATTACCTACGGCACCAACAACGAATTTGGATTTGATTACCTTCGCGACAACATGCGTCCCGCATCCAAAGGTGACCATCGCTTCCCAGAGGAAACTCAACAGTGCCAAGGACCTCTGAATTACGCCATCATTGATGAAGTCGATAACATACTCATTGATGAGGCGAGGACACCCCTGATCATCAGTGGACCAGCAGATCTGGACCTCGGTCGTTACAAGGAGGCCGATCGTGTTGCGAGCCAATTAACTCGTGAAGACCATTTTAAAGTTGATGAAAAACAACATAACGCCACCCTTACGGACGAGGGAGTTCGCGAAGCGGAAAAGCTCGCAGGTGTTGAAAGTTTCTACACCGCAGGCAACATGGAGTGGCCGCACCTGATCGACAACGCGCTCAAAGCTCGTTACCTCTATAAACGTGACGTCAATTATGTCGTCAAAGATCGTCAAGTGGTGATCGTTGACGAATTCACGGGCCGACTCATGGAGGGACGCCAGTGGAGTGATGGATTACACCAAGCAGTGGAAGCAAAAGAGGGAGTCCCGATCAAGCAGGAGACGCAAACCTTTGCAACTGCATCACTTCAAAACATCTTCAAGATGTATCGGAAGCTATCCGGAATGACCGGTACAGCGATGACCGAAGCCACTGAATTCATGAAGATCTATAAGCTCGATGTCGTCGCCATCCCGACCAATCGAGGCCTTCAACGCATCGAACACCCAGACCTTATTTATCTCACCGAAAAAGACAAGTTCAAGGCATTAGCGGAAGAAGTTGAGCGCACCAACAAGTGGGATGTACTCCGATTGAAAGATAATGAGCTATGGGGCATTATCGAAAGCGAAGATGATGAGACGATCAAGATTGTTCTCAAAGGCGAAAAGACCGTGGAAGAGATCCCACGTTCAAATGTGCTTGAAATGAGTCGCAAAGGGCGACCCGTCCTCATTGGTACGGTCAGCATTGAAAAGAGCGAGCGACTCTCGTCTTTGCTGGAACGCCGCGGCATCAAACATGATGTGCTGAACGCAAAGCAACATGGCCGAGAGGCCGACATCGTTGCACAAGCCGGCCGTCTCGGTGCGGTCACCATCGCGACCAACATGGCGGGACGAGGCACCGACATCATCTTAGGGGGTAATCCCGAGACAATGGCGTGGGCTCAGTTGCAACACAAATACCCCACCCGTCTTGAAGTACCGGATGATGAATGGAACACACTCGTTGATGAAATCGATCAACGGGAGGGAATGAAAACGGAAGGTGAACTGGTTCGCTCAATCGGTGGCCTAGCCGTTTTGGGAACGGAGAGACATGAATCTCGACGTATCGACTTGCAACTACGTGGTCGATGCGGTCGACAGGGAGATCCAGGATCAAGTCGATTCTTTTTATCACTCGAAGACGACTTGATGCGAATCTTTGCCGGTGACTTCGTCAAGAGCATGATGGAACGGCTAGGGATGAAGGAAGGTGAAGCCATTGAATCAAGGGTTGTGACCAACCGGATTGCCAGTGCTCAGAAAAAGGTGGAGGAACGCAACTATGAAATTCGCAAGAGTCTTCTTGATTATGACGAGGTCATGGATGAACAACGCAAACGCGTTTACCGATACCGGCAAAACCTTTTAGATGGTCATAGCTCTCGAAACATGGTCCTGGACTTGATTCGGGGCCAGATTGATAAATACGTGGAAACCTTTCTTGATCCCAAATACGGAGTCGAATCATTTGCCTCCTTTGCGGGTGGAATGCTCGATTGCCAACTGGAGCCTCGAGACTTCGACAACATGGATTTCACGATGGCCAGTTCGCATGCTCACGATCAGGCGGAAAGACAGGTAGAAGTCGCTGTCGCGGAGATTATTGAAGAAAATCTACCCGAGGGTATGGAAGAGGAATGGAACTGGAAAGCTCTCACGAAGTGGTCTAACTCGCGTCAAGGGAGTAGCTTCCAAGAAAATCAGCTAAAGCGTCTTGAACGTGAACAGCTAATGGATGAACTCATCAAAGCTGCTCACACACGCATCGGTAAAGTTGACCTGAGTGAAGGCGCTGTCATGCTGGATGCCGATTTCGGCCTCAAAACACTCAGTGCGTGGATGCAACACAAATTCGGCATCGAAACCGAACCAGAGCAATTCAAAGATGTTGAAGACCGACGTGAAGTCTCAGCGGCGTTAGGAAAGCGCGCGGAAGAGGCTTACAGTCTCAAAGAAGCAGAATATCCCATCCTGACCGGTCTCTCACGGTTCACCACCAAACAGGGCGCGCAAACCTCACTCGATCGAGAAGGTTTGGTTGAATGGCTATCGAGACGATTCGATGTCAACCTCGGAATCGAGGATGTCAAAATGAATCGTGATGACCTCAAGACTCAAATGGTTCAACTCAGTCGAGAAGCCAATCAAACCGCTGAAAATGAGTACAAAGTTGCGAGATCAAAAGTAGACGCGCTCTTTGGTGATGCTGGAGAAGAGACCACTGCTGCAGTTGCCTCAAGTGAAGAAAGCCTGGATCAATTGATTGCCTGGCTCGATGAATCACTCTCGCACCAAATCGCAAAAGAAGATTTGTCTCGGATGAACCGAGAACAACTTTCACTCGCGGTCGACGGAGCAGTCGATGACCGCTTCTACCCAGAAATGCGTCGAATGGAGCGACAAGTCTTACTTCAGATCGTGGATGACGCTTGGAAGAACCACCTCCTCACGATGGATCACCTACGCAGTAGCGTAGGCCTGAAGGGCTACGCCCAGATGGATCCTAAGGTCGAATACAAACGTGAAGGAATGAAACTATTTGAAAAGATCTGGGAGTCCATAGGTGAACGCGTCACCGACCTGATCTTCCGAATGGAATCCTCTCTCAACGAAGCGTTTATTCGCAGTACCTGGGTTGAGGGCCAGGCTCGACACGACGAAGTCGCTCCACCTTCAAATGCCTCTTCAGAGTCGGCTGGTGGTCAACGCACCTCAACGAACGCGTCGAGTCAGTCGAGCGAACCTCAAAAACCGGCAACCGTCCGAAACCGCAACCCTCGCGTGGGACGTAATGACCCCTGCCCCTGTGGCAGCGGTAAAAAATACAAAGCCTGCTGCATGCGTGTTGGCCGTTGAATCAGTCGCTGATCATGGGTGGGCGGATCGGCATGTTTCTACTCAGAGGAGTCCTTTTGGATGACCACATGAGCACAAGCTTGCATGCATCTGAAGCACAAAGCGATCACTGCTGAGTAATGAGTTCAAAGCGGAAGATTGAACTTTCTTGACAATCAACCGTCAGCAACTGAACGAAAAAATGGCCTGAGAAAAAAATGGCTGTAAAAAGCAACACCGACCAAATCAACAGATAGATCCAACGCGAAAGGATTCGCATCGAATGCTCGCTAATCTTGTCTATCTGATTGCCCTTGTGTTGCTCAGTCCAATGATCGTTTTTCGATCGATCAAAGCCGGTCGCTATCGGCGCGGCCTTTTGGAAAAACTCTTTGGAGTTTCAGCTCAGCGGGCGAGAAAACTTCTAAGCTATCAAACCGACAGTAGCGAATTAGTTTGGTTCCATGCGGTGAGTGTCGGAGAGGTTAATCTGCTACCCAATTTGATTCATCATCTCGAAGACAACACATCGTTGTCCTACGTAATAAGTAGCTCCACCGATACGGGTTACGATTTAGCAGTGGAGCGATTTGGAACCGAGAAGGTATTTTTTTGTCCGCTAGATTTCACCTGGGCTGTCAAACGTACCCTGCGTCATCTCAAACCTTCAAAGATTGCATTGGCAGAATTGGAATTATGGCCGAATCTAATCCGTGCCGCCAAGCAGCAACAGTGCAAGGTTATTGTGATCAACGCACGCCTGAGCGAACGAAGTTCAAGACGGTATCGAAAGTTTACTTGGCTCACAAAATCTCTGTTCGGCTCTCTTGATTGGGTAGGCTGCCAAGATGAACACGTACGGGATCAATTCCATCTTTGTGGAACACCTCAATCATCGCTTGAGGTCACTGGATCATTAAAATTTGATAATGCACCCAATCGGCGAGACACCGACGGCGTCGTTACATGTGGCAATTGGGCGGGACAAAGGAAATCGCATCGAATCTGGCTAGTCGGAAGCACTCAATCCGGAGAAGAAGAATTAGCGTTATCAATCTTCCTGCAACTGATGCAAAGTGAACCAGAACTACGACTCATCATCGTTCCAAGGCATGCAGAAAGATTTGATGAAGTCGCACGCGTGATTGAATCAATGAAGCTAATTGCTTATCGACGCTCCAACAACATTCATCAGACGCGAACAGATTGGCCTCAGAAGGAGGTCATTCTCATCGATACCATAGGAGAGCTTCGCCAATGGTGGGGAACTGCGGAAATCGCCACCGTGGGCGGCACCTTTGGCTCGCGGGGAGGACAAAACATGCTTGAACCGGCAGGCTACGGTTGCGCGGTATCTTTTGGACCTGATACGAGAAACTTCAAACAGATCGCAGAAATCTTACTTCAGGCGAATGCAGCAGTGCGTGTTCAAAATCAAACAGAACTCCATCAATTTGTATCTCGGTGTTTGTCAGACCCAAGCTATCAGAATCGCCTCGGAGAACAAGCCAAGACCATCGTCAATCAACATCGAGGAGCAATACAGCGGACTTGCAGGGCAGTAATTTGAGGTGATTGGTGTTTGCGATCCACGCTTAGAATGAATCCGTTGAGAGGACGTCTCGTGCGAATTTCTTCGATGAACGCTCCACGCCTCACAGAGTGAGGTCCTTGGTAGCGGAAGAGTAGGTAACCCGAATATCAAATCAGTGACTGCGTCTTAAAGGGCCACTTCAGAAAAACAGGCACCTTCAAAAAAAACAGGGTAGATCCTCATGAAGAAGACCTACCCCTAGGCAGGGCGACGGAGCGTTTCGCCGCATTCTGCTTTAGCTTTAAAAGGTTTGTTTAGAACTCAGACTCAGGGCGTTCGCCACCGCGTCGACCACCGCCTTCACCGCCAGGGCCACGACCTTGTCCACTGCCACCGCGGCGACCACCGCCTTCAGCACCGGGAGCGCCGCCACCGGGACCACCACGACCAAAGTTTCCTCGACCGCCACGACCCATATTCTCGGGCATCTCAAATTTCTCGCCCTTCAACTCCTCGAATTTTTCCTGCTGACTTTTCGTCAACACACCGAGGATCTCTTTCTCCATTTCTTCTCGCATGTTGGTCATAGCTTCGCGAAGGTCGCCCTGAGGTCCGCCACCGCCTTGGAACATTTCTCGCATGCGATCTCGCATTTTCTCTCCAAGTGAATCTCGTGCTTCCTCAAGCTCTTTCTTCTGTGCTTCGGTGATTCCAAGCTTTCCTGCAACCTTTGGATCGCCCAGTGCCTGGACGCCGCGTAGTTGTAGCGAAATCTGCTCAAGACGTTCGATTTGCTGTGGAAGGAGCACTTCTTCAAGTTGAGCTTCCATTTCTTTCGCCCGCTCCTCCGCTTGCTTTCGCATTTTCTCGAACATCTCCCGACGCTCTTCCTCACTCATTTCGCGAAAGTTCCCAAAATCAGGACGCTCGCCCCGACCCTGCTCGGAAAGCTTTTCGATCGCTTCTTTTTGAGCGGGGCTAATCTACAATTCGTTTTGAACGGCTTCGATTAGCAACAACGACATTACGTTGCTGGAACCCCCACGCATTCCGCCGCCGAAGCCTCCCATTCCACCTTGAAAACCACCTCGAGCTCCTCCTTGGCCACCTCTAAACCCACCGCCTTGGCCACCTTGGCCACCTTGGCCACCTTGGCCACCTGGCCGTTGTGCTTGCAGATCAGCCGCGAGAAAAGTCATCAGGCCCAAAGCGACAAGCCCTGTCATCAAGCTTTTAAATTTCATCGGTAGAAAATCCAGGAAAGAGAATTCGTTTTGATAAGTGTTTTATTATGTCAATTTAGCCGTTATTTACGTCACTTTGGCCGTAATCGGTTGGAATATTGACTACCCGCTAACATACAAACTCGGTTCATCCGTCTGAGTTTCGGAAGGTGACGAGAATCCTGCAAAAAAAATTGCAAATTTCTCCTTGTCAGCCCAATACACTCCTGCGACGAAAAAAACAGCCAAAACGTTCACTGGCGAAAACATCCCTCCGAAATGGACAACAGGAGTCCCGAAGTATGCGTAAATCTCTAATCGCGTTAGCCGCCGTCATGATGCTTTCCGGTACCGCTCTAGCGGAAGAAGCAAAGAAGATGACGATTGTAGAAACTGCAGTCTCGGCCAAGTTCAACACACTCGTCGCAGCTGTGAAAGCGGCTGGTTTGGTCGACGCTCTGAGCGGCGACGGTCCCCTGACCGTGTTTGCTCCAACGGATGAAGCCTTCGCGAAACTTCCTAAGGGCACCGTTGAGAATCTTCTCAAGCCTGAGAACAAGGATCAACTGGTTGCAGTCCTGACCTACCACGTTGTCAAAGGCAATATGACCGCGAGCAAAGTGCTCAAGAAAGAGTCGCTTGCAACACTCCAAGGCGGTTCGATTGCGGTTAGCACTGACGACAAAGGTGCAAAGGTGAATGCATCTCGCATCCTGAAGACTGACATTGGATGCAGCAACGGCGTCATTCACGTCATCGACACCGTTCTTCTTCCAAAGAAGTAAGTTGCAGCGACATTGATCATGCCTCGGTTCGGTCACCAACCGACGAGCTGAATCGAAGAAGGGCCGGCATCCGCGTAGGCGAGTGCAGGCCCTTTTTTTGTTTCATTGATGCAGTCGATTTCAACTCGGTTTGTTAGGTGGAACAACGGTCCTCGAATAATCGCGTCTCAATCATCGATGCAGGTTTCAAGAAAACGTGCCAGACGATGGAAGTCACTGTCCGGCTCAATAAATCGGACCTTGGTTACGAGTGTTTTCGGATCAACCAGTTCCTCAAAGGGTACATACCTTAAAGCAAGTTGCCCGTGCACGGAAACCATCACGCCGTTCAGCTTCTCCTCCACCAAGGCTCGATAAGCACCGACACCGAGAGAGGATCCTAACATGACGTCATAAGCTTTCGGTGGTGCACAACGCGATTCGTAACCCAGCTGCAATCCGTTGATTTTCTTACTGTTTCCAGTACGCTCCTTATAGCGTTCCGACAGTAACCCCGACACCATCGAAGCAAGATTGATCGCGGAAATATTGATGTGCCCGTGATCATCCCGACTAATGCCCTCGAGATACTTTGACGGCAAGAACTCAGCCATGCCTTCCGCGATCACGATGGTACCGTAAGGTCGTCCCTCTTTCTCCCGCGCGAGCATCATATCAACCATTCGATCGATCACTCGGTCGAGATCCATGACTTTACGAGTTTCACCGGTCTCTGGATTTACCACCTCAGAATCCTCGAGATCTCCGCGGATGTCTTCGACGCTCAGTACCATACTTGCCTCACCGGCAATCGCCGCTCCGTAAGCAAGCCAGCCTGCACTGCGGCCCATTGCTTCACACAGAAAATAGGCCCGCCCGGCAGCTGCATCGTAATTGAGGTTTCGAATTTCTTCCGCAAGTGTTTCCGCGGCCGTGAAAAAACCAAACGTGAAATCAATCCCCGAGTAGTCATTATCGATGGTCTTGGGAAGGTGAATCACAGGGAATCTGCGAGCACCCTCGGGCAATCGATCCTGAAACAACTTCAATTTATTTGCCGTTTTAAGAGTGTCATCACCACCGATCGATATCAGTGCATCTACCTCCAACGAACACAGCCCCTCATAAACACGACGCAATGGAGCAACCAACTCCGGGTCATCCAGATGATCAGGAGAACTGACGTGCTTACCGGGATTGGTCCGAGCCGTACCAATCATGATCCCGCGACTGCTTCTCTTATTGTTCAGGTTTTCATGGGTGAACGAGATGTAATCATCTCCCTCCTGCAGTGGGCTCGCCGCGGAATACTCGGATAAACGACTATAGCCGTGCTTGATTCCGAAAACCTGTGCGCCTTCTTCCAGGAAAGAGAATGCTGCAGTCGAAATCACTGCATTGGCACCGGGGGCAGGTCCACCGGCGAAAAGGATGGCAACACGTTTAATATCAAGTGAATGATGGTCTGACATAGTCTGTATCAAAGTAGAGGTTCGAGTACGAATTCAAGCGATTCATTCTAGAGATCACCGCACCCCCGCCAAGACTCCCATCGAATAGGCACCACTAAATGGCGATAAGGAGCATTTTCACGCCTTTAGGACAGATCGATCCGGGCAGCTACCAGCGCGACCACTGGAATCCGTCCGAGAATAGCTGACCAACGTGATTGCTTTACTTGCTAGGACGAAGTTCAGATTCACTGATTTGCATGGGTGCATGTCATAACCGTTGAGAGTTGGCGTCGATCATCGTTCTACACCGACTTTACGATACCGCATTTCAGATCGATTTAATCTGTAATGAACGCTGCATCGACGGAAATAAGAAATGAAATCGGGCATCCAGCTGACTCGCCTGATAGTCGTAAACGCTTTTCTGCATTGTCTATTCGTTGCTCAGGCGACGAGACATTCACAAATGCTCCTCGCTGTAAAACCAGCGGTCGAGGCTCCTGCTGTTTCGCAATCTCCGAATTCATGGTCTCACACCGATCGTCACTGTGAGTCGCTCCGAGTTCACTTCGATCATCGGTGATACCATTTCCGTTGTCATCAACACCAGCAACACCGGGTTGACCATCCTCTCCGACAAGTATGGCGACTACTGCGAACGGATCATATTGCTGCAGGGTGACTTGAAAGGAATCACGAGTCCCTAATTCGCCGTCTTGTATCCCTTGGTTACTGCTCCCCAGTTTCATCTGCTTTCCATGAAACAGCCAAGCAATTTTCTCTTCACTTTTCGCCTCAGCAATCTTCGCTAAGACGCGCTGTCTAAGGCTGTCCTCAGCATGGCGAATCGGCTCCGCTGTCCCGGAAAACCAGAGACGCAAAACCGCGAGACCGGCAACAAGAAGGATAAGGAGTAGTCGATCCATGTTATCAATCAAGCCGTGTTCCGTATCAGCCCGCCAGTCAATCAAGGATTGGCGTACTCTACCGATGCTTGCCGAACCAGTCGCACCTTGGAATTCTCCAAGCGTACAGAAACACGAATGGATTGGACCTCACCGGAGAAGGGAGGAAGGGTCTCGCGTTCACCCGCATCGTCAGCACCAAATAACCCATCATCATCCAATCCGTTCGCCCCCAGATCAGGTACGCGGGGCGGATTCGACGAATACCACTTCATGAACCCATTATCCAGAACCTGACAAAAACCATCACGTTCATAATGCGAAGTGAACGTGTCAAAAACAGGCTGGAATGCGGCGATCGATGATCCGTTCGCGTAGAGACGTCCTGAACGATAGAGGCCATTTGTATAGCTATTACTCGCGTTTCCAAACTGACGAAGTCCGGAAAACTGAGATATTAACAAACTTGAATTCGTCAACTGTGACCCTGTTTGACCTCGAGAATCACGGGCGATCGATTCCCACCCGCGTACAGATCCACCCGACAAGAACGGATAACACAAGTCAACGTACCCGCCACGCGTTTGTCGTAATGAAGCAGCAGCAATCAAGGCATCTCGGTAACCAGCATCAGTGGGTCCCACGGTTTCATTCTCAGTGAATAGTCGAACACTTGAATCAAAAATCTGCACGTCAAAGCCAACTGCATAATCAGAGAAGACATCTTCTCCACGTCGGGCTCCTCCAAGTACAAACTCTGGCCGAAGAAAACCATTGAGATCGGTTGTGGTGCTTACAGGACCACTGTTGGGCGAGACATTGCCTGGCTTCGTTAAGACAGTCGGTGGTGGAGCTAACGCGAGAATCGGCATGGAAGTGTAATCACCATAATTAATCCGATAATGCCCAAACCGATTATGAGGCTTACTAAGGTCCGCAAGCGAGTTTGCTGCAACGCGTTGCAGGTCATTGCCACTCGCATCCAGCAATCGTCTCACAGAAAGGTCACATCGCTGATGTACCGTTGAGGCAAGACCGAGCTTTGCATCTGTGCCTCCAATCATCCCGGTCAACTGCATTTGTCCATCTGGTCCTACTAAATTCAAATCGGGACGTATCAGTAAAACGCGGCGATGGATCCGTAAACGATCTGGAAACCCATTTCCGACCTCGAGACCGTCCACCGACCCACTTCGATCGACATCGATTAGCCCATCATTATCGATGTACGTGGGCCACGGAGTTGAAGCAGAGTCGGCATAGTATTCGGGACTTGCGAAGTAGATAATTTCCGCATACTTCGACTCAATCACAACAAGATCCTGAAACGCTGGATCGGTTGGATCCGTTGGGTCAGTCGGACCCGGAAAGGCGGGATTGTTTTTCTGCATCACCAGAAAGCGTGGTACCTTCCCACGAAACCATTGCCCAGGCTTAGCGACTGCGGTGAAAGCAAGGTAGTCGTCACAGTCCCCGTAGCGAGAGTCAGGTAACACGGGTTGACCGGAAGAATTATCAACCCGAAACAATGAGGATGTTGCATCCGTTAACGGACCCTCATAATAAAGAAAGTAACCATTTTGATCCGGCCCCAATCCACGATTCGCAGATAGCTTGACCGTACACTGTTTTAAATCGTGATGAATACGCGCGGTCACGTCACGAAGTTCAGAAGTCAATTGAGTCACAGCACGACTCTCTTGAACCTGTCGTCCAACGTATGCAAAAGCACGTGCAAGTGCGACCATCATCAAGAGCGTGACCGCCATAGCAACCAACATCTCAACAAGCGTGAACGCCGATTGATGACGTGTGTTACCAAGCCGAATCGATCTTTCAATTATTCTTGTGACAGTTCGTCTCATTGTCCGTAACTCTCAAAAACAACCACATCTCGGGTATTTAAATCTTTCCCTGGTTCAAAACCCACTGGCACGGATCGATCAACCACGTAGGTTGCTTTGAAACGCTCACTCGTACCCGCGTCAGCGTTGTACTCGCGTCCTAACTCGCCCGTTGTAGCATCCACCTCAAAGAATCCGAGAGTCATTCTCAAGACAAATACCTGTGAATTATTCGATGCTAAATTTGGCATCCGCATCAGGGTTTGATAACGCAAGAACGGACTGGTTAGCCGGTTACTTTGAGGATTGAGGTTTGGCTGAGCGATCACTGGAATTTGATCCGCCCCTCGCACAAAGAATGGTTTCTGTGCTGGCGCGGTGGCTTGAACAGAAACATCATCACGCAACAGCGTGCCGTTGACTCCCGGTCGATTCAGCGTGGTGTTCAGACCATACCTAGCACCGATGGATGATCGAAATACACCCGCAAACTGAGTTGGCAACGCCGGGTTCAATCTTGAGTTGTAATTAATCGCGCCGCTGGGGTTTGACCCATCCGTTGGAATCTTATTGACAGCATTGGTCCCCGCGAATCCACGGCGATTAGCTCGAAACTGATTGTAACCAAGTTGCTCATTGGTACTTGCGTTGGAGAATTCGCCCGGATTTAAATGTCCTTGCATCAATCCGGCCCAAACGGGAAAACTCGATATGCTATTCAAATTCACGACGCCCTGCCTCTGATTGTCATAAAGCAGGTTGAACGGCGGCTTGAGTAGACTCTGCATCGTTGCCGGCAACCCAGCCAACCTCGCTGGAACAAAATACTCCACTTCACCACGGAAGCGCGGTGGGGTGTGGATGAATTCGAATAGCCGACTCAGCTCTGGACTCTCCCCAGCACTGCCAACCCTTTCGCTATGGAAGAAATTTAGCAAGTGACGGAAAGGAGTCTGCACGAACGTCACCGGCGGTGACCCTGCACCATTGGGATAAATCGTTGGGTTCGTCTCCGTGACCGTGAACTCCTCAAATAACCGGCCAGCTGAACAAGCTGGAACCATCATCAATTCATAAGGCGTTGCAAAGGGACGATTCAACCATGGATGTAACGCATAAGCCGCACGCGGTAAGTTTGCATCCATCAGGCCTTGGCCTTGGGGATTTGCCGTCACCAAATTACCCAGAGGTAGGCCAAACCCTTGGAAATTAGGATTCACCGAATTTGCACCCCGACTCTGAAAATCATCACTATTCAAAAATGTCAGAGAGTTATGCAGTCGTCCATCATCACCTGCAAACGTCGATTCAAACTTGAAATAATTTCCGGAGACACCAGCGGTGAAACTGGTCGCATCAAGTTTCCGATTTCCCGCATCACTTTGGCTTTCGTAGGAATAGAGAGCATTCGCACGTACAGGGTTAGCAATATTGTTGGGGAATCTCACGGCGCCGTTGCGTTGCCGACTGCGTCGAGCGTAGTCCCCTCGCTGATTCTGAATCACATAATCTTCACGCTCTTCACCACTGAAAACCGTTAGGTCCAGTTGAAACCAGTCAACGGTTCGATAGGGATTGGTGACAGGGTTATAGGGTAATGTTGGATCGGCAAGTCGCTGCAGAAATGCCGAACGATAGTTTTCAATGGTGCCAAGGACAGGCTCATCATTGATCGTTGGCACGAATGCAAAATTACCGTCCGCGGGTAAACCCAAAGCAGTGTCATTAACATCTGAGTAATCAAGATAGGCATCAGTCTGAGGATAACTACCTCCATCAGGAAACACCTGATTACCAAAGTAACGAAGTAGAGGCTGACTGTAGAATGCTGCGCCACGCGGCAGAGGTTCCGAGATATTCAAACCAACAGCACCCGTCTCGTAGACGGTTGACTCCCAGCCAACTCGCCGTGGTGCTGCGATCACAAGCGGCAAAGCCCTCGCTCCAAAGGGTTGACCTTGTGCATTCGGGGCCTCCGTTGCCAGAAGCGGTGTTGCTCGGTCTCCAACGTTATCGTTATCACTGTTGGTAATCCCAAAATGTACCAACTGCTGAAAGCAGTTCAGAGTTCCGACACGCAACATTTGATCAGATGGACCAGCAGGTGTTAAACGATTCAGCAAACCAAAAGCGTTTCCGTTACCGTTGCCACCCGCATTGCTATTCGGATTACCAAAGTCGAAACTTGAACCGAGATAAGTGGTTAATCGTGGAGCAAGAACCAGGAACTGCCCCGGCTCAAGCAATCGGTCTGTATTGATTGCTGCATTGGTGGAAAAACTTGGTGCAATGAAGAATTGCTCCGCCGACATGTCTGCGATGGCATTTTCCGTCAAGACATCATTGATTTGAGTGAACGCACCATTGGGATCTGTATCAATATTTTGCGCATTGGTGAAGAGAATGAACCGCTCTAGCCGTAGATTATCTACACCCCCGCTGCCACCCAATTCATCGGGTTGATTGACTTCAAAGGAAGCTGCATCAGGATTCGTCAGACGCTGGGCTGCTGGCGCCAGATCTCTTTTTGCCTGCGCTACCTGACCATCATGTCGCTCCGAGATTGCGATTCGCCAAACCGGCGCTCCGTAGAGAGCTGTCAAATTTAACTTCGGTGCTGAGGCGGCAAGGTTCAACTGTGGTCCGGACGGAGACTGCTGATAGAGCTCCATCGGAAAACCTGGCTTGGTCACCTCATCGTTTTTATACGTTGGGTGAGGGCAGAATAACTCCAAAAACAAGGAGCCTTGCGGGAGGCGAACCTGATCGGTGGTGTCATCGGCAGGATTAGGCTTTGCTTCCTTCTTGAATTCACCGCTGGAATCTCGATCAGTATCCCGCACGCGGACATCATGCAATGCCAACCCTTCGGAGAACATCAATTGTGGCTCTTCAACTCCCCATACTACAAAACGTGAATCCTGCGGAGCATTCAAATCATCGTCGACAGACCAACCATTTGCATCAAATGGTTGTGGATCAAATGCAAATCGAGTCATGATTGCATCCGGGTCTCGATAATCGACAACATTCACTGCCCATTGAGCAAGCCGTCTTGCTGTGTACTGCTCCTGCTCCGCTTGGGTGTAACCACCACTGAGGGTCGCCAATTGCGCTGCATCGAAAGGTGTATCCAAATCATGGCGAACCAACATCGCAAGCACGTAAAGATGCCGGGCGAGCAATTGTCGACCAGTGACGGGTATCTGATTACCCCCGGCTGCAGCTTCGTCCCAAGTGTAAGACGGTGCTTGACCTTTGAATCCAGTGGGGACCGCTCCTATGGAACTTTGATTAACTCGGAAAGCTTCGCTCTCACTGGCTACCTCACCCGGCTCATCACGCACCAAATTGCCATTGTCATCAAATAGGTTGCCCACGGCGCGATTCACATCCAACTTACGACCCAATCGCAATTCAGGTGGAAACAGTTTTTCGTACCAAGGCTGGATGATCCCGTGGTACCGACGCAGATCCGCTTCCTCAAGATTATCCACGTCTCCATCGCCGTCATTATCCATGCCATCTGAAGCCAACGCAGCGTTGCGTAGAACCACGTTCGCAAGGTAGCCAATGTTCAAGACGGAGATACCGGGTGTATCATCGGAAACGCTCGTCGTCGTAAATGCATGACGATAGTCGGAATGGTCACGCACTAATGCGATTAATCTTTGTCGTAAATCACTTGGCAAAAGCTCGGAATCAAAGTCATCAGCTCGAAGGATGACTTCAAGGTCGTTAATCGTGAATAAACCATCACCCGATAACCTCCCGCTCGGATCAACTTCATAGGGATGATTGACATCCTCACGCGTCGGATCAAGTATACCGTTTGCTGAAAAAAGGACGTGACCGCTACGCCCAACTCCTGTCGCAGCGTGACCGAATGGATCCGTTGATCCGCCGTAGCCACACAAAGCCGAATGACAGGGTGGTCGAAAACCTGACATTAATACATCGAGGGAATCTCGACCGGATGCCCCCGCATCAACCGCACCTTTGAGACCCCGGTTAATGGCATAACGACGACTGATCAAATCTGCTAACAATGAACCATCAGTCGCATCAGCACCAGCAGTTTGCGGCAGAGCGATTTCTGCTGGCCCCCATCCCAGACCGCGATAAAGTTGTTTTGCAACCGTTGGCTGGCCGGCCCAAGCGACCGAAGGGCTTCCAGAGACGCCCGCCGCTGAGGCCAAACTTCGAGTCTCACTGTTACTATGAGCGTTGAGATTGAGACGTCCCCCAAGATCCTCGATCATGGGAGCAACGAGTGGCTGAATTAGCTTTCCTTCTTGGGTCACAAAAGTTGGCAGACCAAGATTCACCCAAACGCTATCCGCTTTGCCGTCCGAATCATTGTCAACATCCCATTGCCCATTAATCAAAGCATCAGCGATCTGATTTAGACGCGACATGTTCGTTGGCTGGACGGCTGTCCGGAGTGCATAACTGGAGCTGCCACCCGTAAAGCCTCCATTGATTCGAGGACTCGAACCAGCATTACTTGGTATCGCACCCGCGCTCAGAGGTAGCGGCCGAAATGTCCCACGACGAAGACTCGACACCAGATCAGGGAAAGGACCTCCCCCTAAACCCGTCCTCTGATTCAAAATATAGTTAATCACCGAAGGACGATGAAATGAGGGAATGACCGATCCATCGTCATTGCGATGACTCAAAAACCAATTATTGAAATCAGCAGCATCGTAATCCTCATCCACATCTCCCCTGATTAATGATTTATCGTAGATCGACGTGCCCCGATTCAAATGGTTGGGCTGCAACACAGCGGGCAACCCATTGAGACTCGGATTGGGCAATACATTGATACCCGGATTTGGCAATCCATTGACACCCGGGTAAGGATCGTTTGTAACCGCATCAAAATTGACTCCATTGAACCCGCGTCCCACGGAACTTCGAGGCGTTCCATTGACTCGTATCTCGTAACCACCGGTCTGCGCCGTCGCGGAAGCTGGGGCAAACCAATCCCTGGGAGCATTCGCAACCGTTGGCTCCGTACCATCCAGTTCAAACAAAACAAGATCGTGTGGGGTACCGCCGGGCACATACTCGGATCTTAAAATTCGGTAAGTTCGATTTTGCAGTGGACCATTCTTAAACGTGATGAGCCTGCCAGCATAAGCATCATCAATCGCTGGAAGCTGCGTGGAACGCAACAGCATCGTTGAACCATTGGCAGGATTGATCCCTTCGCCCACAACCCCTAATCGCACAAATCCATTGACGACAGCAGGGTTTTGAAAGAGCGATGAACGAACATCAATACCATCACGAAGACCGTAGTAATCGCTCAACAAATCCTCACCATAAAAAGGATTGGATGTGTCCTCGGTACCGCGAACAAGCGTCATCAACGCTTCATTCATCATCCAATCAACGTCTGGCTCACGAATTTCCTGCTGACTGCGAGCAAACGAAGCATCGCGCGACTCGTTGCTGAAAACCAAATAGGCTGCAACAAGAATGCTGAAAAAGGTCAATGACCCAAGCACCACCAAGAGGATGACCCCCTGACGATTCGTCGATCTGTGGTTCGCATGAAAGTTCATAAGTCGTCGCCTACCGTCTTAGCAAAACAAATTAAAACGAACACCAATCAAATTTCTGAAAGCTTCAGAATGGTCTCATTAACGCAAACCACACCCGAAACAATCGTTGCGTACGTGTTATCGTTCATGGTTGAATCCGCTGTCCCGTCAGCGTTGTATCCGAAACTCCAATCCGGTCCGTCCAAGAGAACTTTGTGTGTCCAAGTCGCTCCGGTGATTTGCGGATCCCCATCAAGTCCCACCACGCGATACCAATGATGAACAGGTCCGGTTGTTGTGTTTTTGGAAAGCATTATCCAATCACCGGGTATCAAGGTGGAATCAACCGACTTGTTACACTGAAGGTGTGCAACTCCACCGGCACCTCCTCGAAAGCCCTGTGCGTAGGAGATATTAACCAACCGCTCACCAACATGATTTTTGTTGGGGGGAAACTCTAACTCTAGAATTCGATTACGGAATACAACAACCGCCACGGATGCGTAGACACCGCCGGGTAACGGGTTCACCGTGACCATCCAACTGAATTCCCCGCTCGGTATCCGCTTACCGTATTCAAGGCCAGAGGTGATTGGCTGAATCTCACCATCGCTCAGACGAACCGGTATTGAGCGATCATCCGGACGAGTGTTGATCAAGTCATCACGATTCTCAGAGAAGACTCTTGCAACCGTCCCAGGTACAAACCCGAGCGAATCTCGGAGACCGACTCGATACATTCGCGGTTGGGTGAACCCACTTTGAGCGGGTTGGGTTTGCAAAGGATCCGCCGTTGGATTGTGCCTTAAATCGAAGAACGGAAAATGTCCCGCGAAGTAACCTGCGCCTGTATCGATCGCTGGACGATCCGTCAGTGGACTGGAGACAAAGATTGGATCGAGGCAGAAAGGCGTTGTCACCGTCAGTGGGTTTCCATCCAACCTTTGTAAAAGATTACGAGAAAGAAACCGGTTGGACTTTAACTCCGCTAAAACACGATTCGCAATCTGTGGACCCGTGCTCAAACTGATTGAATCCTGTGACCTCTTTCCTGCCAATGGCAAAATGGACAGAAGCCCGAGCATGCCAATCAAAATCACACCGATCGCAAAGATCACTTCAACAAGAGTGACCGCGCGGCGAATTCGCTGCTGGATTTTAGGGCTTATCATTCTGGATCAACGGCATCCGAGAGAGTTGCGAAGTAACGCGACCGACTCAGCGCGTCAGCAAGTGCGGTCGCTTGAGCGGTCGTGGGATCTGGATTGGGAGTCTGTAAAGCACTGTTCGCACCAAGCCCTGCATTGGCAAGGACCAAACTTAAATCGACCGGCGCTACTGGGGACGCATTACACCTGCCGGTGTAAGGGTTAACGGAAACCCAAACCGAATCCAAATTCAACAGATTCGAAAACGCTTTTTTATCTTGAGAAAACAGATTATTCGGAACTAAACCATCCGAATCACCGAGACATAAAAAGATTGAACCCAAGGGTGGAACTTGCGTTTCATCCCAGTCAGCTGCACCACTTCCCGAAGCCCAAAACCAACCATTGGTCACGCGGAGGACACTTCCGTCGGCTCCAAAAATAATCTCGATGTCTTTGTCGGCAGATAACGATGCGAATTGGTTACCCGCGACCCCAACTCCCGAATAGTTCAAATCAACGACCACCCCGCGCGGCATTGAAAAAGGAGTCACCGAGGAGACAACAGGTCGGCGATGGATTCGATACTTCACACGGGACTGACCAAGATTCCTCGCACCGTCGGGATACAATCGAGTCAGCGAAAACCAAACCCGCACCGTATCCTCACCATCCGATCCCTCCATTGCAGCTCGTGCAGTGTTTCCACCATTCGTTGCAACCGAACCGTCTGGCAACACTTCACCGGCGGCAACCGTGTAGGGCATGAACGTGATCGGCACCATCCGTCCACCAGGTAGCTCCAAGTAATCGCCATTGCGAATGGGAGCGGTCTCATCACGCTGCTGGGGCGTCAGGTTTGTGTTGGAATAAATCGTCCGGCTCAGACTCAGCAGCTGATTATCCTTAACAGAAAACTCAGCGACCTCAAGATTTGGAAACTGTGGATCATCTCGAAGGACTGCGTAGGCGTTGGATGCATCGCCGGCGTAGGGCGGGACTCCAGCGATCTGCCTCATGCGAATGGACTGACTCAAGCCCACAACATTGCCTATGTTGTCTAAACCGACACCGCGTTCAATGAGAACGCCGAACGGCTTTTGTTCCGCAATGGCTCGGCTGCGAGCCTTGGCGATAAACGCCGACATGTTCTGTGCCGCTCGACTAACCTTCTGGTTAGACAAAAGCTCCTTGACCGTTGGCAACGCGATCGCGGCCAACAACATCAACACAAACAGAACCACCAAGATTTCGATGAGGGTGTAACCTCGACGAACAGGGGCCTTGAATCGGTCATCACCCTTCATGTTTACAGGACAGATCATGGTGCCACCTGCAGTTGATAGTTGGTGATGTTATCGGTTGCCTGATCCGAGGATTTTTTCCACTCGGTCAGATTCGACCCGAGTAGCTCTCCGGGTAATTGACTTTCAGGATTCCGTTCAATGAAACGACGAAGGTAAGGGTCAACATAAGGAAAGTTTCCGGTGCCCCTACCTGCTGCTTCAACACCAAAGTGAGCAACATCTACCGGCCATGCCCACTGAGACGAGGTGTAGCTGAAAGTCGCATTGGGGAGCCCCGGCTGATCCCCGGGATTGAGCGCGATTCCACTCTCCTCATCCTCTCCCAATGAGAAAATAAACGGTTTCATCAACCATGGCTGATACTTCGCTGGATTGTCATTGGTGACATTCTTTGCGTCCGTTGCCCAGGCAGGTCCCTTGGCCGCCACGTAGGCAAAATCTGCACGAAACAAATCAAAGTCATCGGGCCTCTGTACAACAACGGTCAATTCAAAATCGACACTTGGCTCGCTGCCTGTGATTGACGGACTGAAGCCAACCGGCCAGCGAATGTACTGCAAAGGCTGACCCCAACCATCGAGGATTTCACGCATCCCATCGTTATC